>JALRFN010000102.1 GCA_023268425.1 Burkholderiaceae bacterium
CATGCCTTGAATGATGTGAAAGCCCTTGCCCAAGGGGTCGCGAAAAGGGTCAATCAGCGTGCACACGCGCTGGCGCTGGTATTCACGCAGCACCACCCAGTCGACGCCGTCTTGGCACCAATCAGGGCTCATGATCACCAACACGATGATGCCCAGCAAAGCCACCACAAGTGGTGGCACGATCCAACGCCACCGCAGGCCAGCAAAGTAAATGACAAACAAGCCTGACGCCAAGACCAGCAGTGAGGTCCCCAAGTCGGGTTGTCGCAAAATCAGCGCCAGTGGTACGGCGAGCAGGCCCAAGGCCACGGCAAAGTCAAGTGCGCGCATCTGACCCTCGCGGCGCTGAAACCACCACGCCAACATCAAGGGCATGGCGATTTTCATCAGCTCACTGGGCTGAATGACCACACCGATGTTCAGCCAGCGTTGCGAACCGTTGCGCGAGATGCCGATCACCGCGACCGCGATCAACAACAACACCCCCAGCGCGTACAGAGGCGGTCCCAGGACCTGCAGCCGGTGCGGCGGGATTTGCGAAAACACCAGCATCACCCCCACGGCAACGGCCAGGTTGCGCCCGTGGTCGACGAAGCGCGAGCCAAAGTCGTAACCCACCGAGTACATGGTCAGCAGCCCCAAGCTGGCCAGCAGCGCGAAGGCGAACAGCAACCAGCCGTCAAAACCGCGCACCCAAGGCGCGAGGCGTTGCGTCCAGTGGGGCTTTTCGATGACGACTTGCATGGGCCGTATTATCGGCCGATGTCTTGCACCCACTTGTTGTATCTGCACGGGTTTCGCTCGTCGCCCCAGTCGACCAAAGCGCAGCAAATGGCCGCGCACGTGGCGCAGCACTGGCCCCAGGTGCAGTGGTGCTGTCCAGCCCTGCCGCCGTCACCGGCGCAGGCCGTGCGCTTGGCTGAGGAAGTCTGTGCGGACTGGCCCAAGGCCAGCACGGTGGTCATGGGTTCATCGCTGGGCGGCTTTTACGCAACCGTGTTGAGTCAGCGTTGGAAATGTCGAGCGGTCTTGCTCAACCCTGCGGTGCACCCACAGGCGCACGGTGAGGTGCTGGTCGGGCGCTTCCCCATGTGGCACGACCCGACGCAGTTCATGCGTTTCACGCCCGCCTACTTGCAAGAGTTGGCAGACTTGGACCCCTCGCGCTTGCACCACCCCCAACGCATCTTGAGCATCGTGGCCCGAGGCGATGAGGTATTGGATGCCGCCGAGCTGGAGGCCTATTACGCGGACACGCAGTTGCACGCGGTCGATGGTGGTGACCATGCGCTGAGCGATTTCGCTGATTGGTTGCCGCTGATCGACGCCTTTTTGTTGGCGCCCGATCCCGGCTGAGCTGGGCCCCATGGGACAATGTCGCCATGAATATTTTGTTTGATGATGGTGGCAAGTTTTTGGCCGGGCGCCTGCTGTCAGAAGCCGACGCTTCGGCCCAGGTTGAACTGCCCACAGGCAAGCGCCACAAGGTCAAGGCGGCCGCCCAGCTGCTGCGCTTTGACGCCCCTGCGCCGGCAGATTTGCTGGAGCAGGCGCAAGCGCAGAGCGCCGAGCTGGATTTGGATTTGGCGTGGGAGTTTGCGCCTGAAGAAGAGTTTGGTTTTGTGCAGGTCGCACAAGATTACTTTGGCGACAAGGCCAGCGTGGTGCAACAAGCCGCGACGCTGATGGCCTTGTTTGGCGCGCCGCACTACTTTCGCCGCGCGGGCAAAGGACGCTTTCGCAAAGCCCCCGCCGAAATCGTGCAACAAGCGCTGGCCGCCATTGCCAAGAAGGCCGAGATTCAAGCCCAGGTCGATGCCTGGGCTGCGGCCCTGGTCGAAGGCCAATGCCCGCCCTCGGTGCGCGAGCAGTTGTACAAAATACTGTTCAAGCCGGACAAGAATGCGCCCGAGTACAAAGCCGTGGTGCAAGCCAGCAAGCAATCGCAAGAACCCCCGCTGGCCTTGCTGCAGCGCGCTGGTGCCATCGAAAACGCCTATCAGTTCCACTGGCAGCGTTTTTTGTTTGACCAATTCCCCAAAGGCACGGCTTTCCCAGACTTGCCTTTGCCTGAGACCGATCTGAATGCGCTGCCGCAAGCCGAGGTGCATGCCTACTCCATTGACGACGCGGCGACCACGGAAATTGACGACGCCTTGTCGGTGCAAGGTTTGGGTACTGGCACGGTGACCTTGGGCATCCACATCGCCGTCCCCGGTCTGGGCATTGCGCCGGACGACGCCACCGATGCCGTGGCGCGTTCGCGCATGTCCACGGTCTACATGCCTGGGCACAAAATCACCATGCTGCCCGAGGCTGTGGTGCAGCGCTTTACCTTACAAGCCGGGCGCCATTGTCCGGCCTTGTCTTTGTATGTGACGGTCAACGAGTCAGAAGGCACGCTGCTGAGCAGCCGCACCGTGTTGGAGCGGGTGTGGATCGCCGACAACCTGCGCCACGACCACATCGAAGACGAGTTGGACCAAGCCTTTTTCGATCAAGCAGACCCAGCACCCAGCGAGCGCGCTTGGGTGGCCGAAATGCGTTGGCTCTACCGCTTCGCGCAAGCTCGCAAGGCGCACCGCGAGTCGGTGCGCGGTAAGCCTGAGCTGTTCAACCGCCCCGACTACAACTTTGCTTTGGATGGCGTGGTGGGTGATGAACCGCAAGGCGATGAGACCGTGCGCATCAGCGTGCGCCGCCGGGGTTCGCCTTTGGACTTGATCGTTGCCGAGTGCATGATCGTGGCCAACCAACTTTGGGGCCAATGGATGGCCGATTTGGGCGTGCCAGGCATTTACCGCAGCCAAGCCAGCATGGCGCCAGGCGTCAAGGTGCGCATGAGCACCAAAGCCTTGCCCCACGCGGGCATGGGCGTGCCCTGTTATGCCTGGAGCACCTCGCCTTTGCGCCGTTATGCGGACTTGGTCAACCAGTGGCAATTGCTGGCGTGCGTGCAGCACGGGGCAACCGCCGCTTTGGCCGCGCCTTTCAAACCCAAAGACGCGGCCTTGTTCGGCGTCATCAGCGGCTTTGAAGCCACCTACGCGGCCTACAACGAATTCCAACGCGGCATGGAGCGTTATTGGACGCTGCGTTATGTGCAGCAAAACGGGTTGAACGAACTGGCTGCGCAAGTGCTCAACGAGCGTTTGGTACGGGCAGAAGCCATTCCCTTGGTCATGGGTGTCGTGGGTGCGCAGGGCTTGGCCAAAGGCAGCCGCGTGCAGGTGCGCTTGTCCGACATCGACTTGATTGCCTTGGAAGTCCACGCGCAAGTGTTGCAAGCCTTGGATGCACAGCAAGACCCTGCTGAATGGGGCGACGAAGACGCCAGTGAAATCAGCACAGGCGTGAAATTGGCCTTGAGTTTGGACGGTGACGAAACCGATGGCGCCCCCCAGCCCTGACCTCCAAACCGCCGAGGGCTCGTGGCGGGCGTCTTGGCGCCGCCATCGCTTGCTGATCTGGGCGCTTGCTGTGTCAGTGGTCTTGCACGCGATGCTGCTTTTGCTGCGTGTGGTGCCCCCCGAGCAATTGCAGCGGGTTTTGCCTGCCCAGGCCATGGAGCTGATCTTGGTCAACGCGCGCACGCAGGATGCGCCTTTGCACGCGCAGGCCTTGGCCCAGGCCAATCTGGATGGTGGCGGGCGCGCGGACGTGGGCCGGGCCACCACGCCTTTGGAGGCCTCTGCGCATGTGCGCGCGGGCGACGACCTGGAGGAGGCACAAGCGCAGGTGCAGCGTTTGCAACAAGAGCAAGAACTATTGCTCTCGCGCATCAAAACCCAACTGGCCCGCATCGACGCTGATTTGGCCGGCGCGCAGCGAGACGGCACCAGGGCGGCCGATCAGCGCGCCAAGCGCAAAGCCATGGCCACTTTGCTGGCACAAATCGAACGCCGCATTCAAGAAGAAAACGCCAGACCACGCAAGCGCTTCATCAGCGCCTCTGCCCGCCAAAGTGATTTCGCTTTGTATTACGACCAGGTGCGGGCGCAAGTCGAGGCCGATGGCACCGCGCGCTTCCCCTCAGCCGATGGACAGCGTTTGTACGGCAATTTGACCGTCAACTTCACAGTCAATCACGATGGGCGCGTGCTCGAAGCGGAAGTGCTGGTCACCTCGGGCCAGTCTGCTTTGGATCGCGCGACCTTGGCCTTGGTGCGCCGCCAGCGCTTTGCCCGTTTTGACGCGGCCTTGCGCCGACAGGTCGATCAGCTGGGCGTGGTGTCGACCTTTCACTTTTTGCGCGACAACAGCGTGCGCTCGGAGTTGGTGCGGCCATGAAATCTGCCCATTGGCTTGGCGGCTTGCTCTCCTGGCTGCGCTGGGTGCTTGGGGCGGTGCTGTTGTTGCAGTTGGCTTGGTTGCTGCGCATTGGCTGGATGCACGTCAGCATGCCCAGCAGCACGGCGTTGCAGCGCAGTGAAGCCTGGCGCTTGTGGCGCGAAGGCCAGTTGAAGGACTGGTCACACCAGCCCCTGGCGCATGGCCTTTTGCCCAACACCTTGCGCCGTGCCGTGGTGGCCTCCGAAGACAGCCAATTCTTTGAGCACCATGGCGTCGACTGGTCGGCCATGCAAGCCGCGTGGGCCCACAACCAAACCGGCACTGCGCGGGTACATGGTGGTTCAACCATCACCCAACAGTTGGCGAAAAACCTGTTCCTCAGTGGTGAGCGTCAATTGCTGCGCAAGGCGCAAGAGTTGGTGCTCACGGGCATGCTGGAACTGGTGTTGAGCAAGCAGCAGATCTTGGATATCTACCTCAATCAAGTGGAATGGGGTGAGGGCGTTTTTGGCGCACAAGCCGCAGCGCAGCGTTATTTCCGTCAACACGCCTGGACATTGAACGCCAACCAAGCTGCGCGCTTGGCGGTGATGTTGCCTAGCCCCAAGCGTTTCGAAACCCATCCCAACTCGCGTTATTTGCGTCAGCGCGGTGGCGTGATTCAACAGCGCATGCAGTCGGTGGACGTGCCGCGCAAGCAGCCATGACGCGGATATTGGGCATTGACCCCGGCCTACAAACCACGGGCTTTGGTGTCATCGATGCGCAGGGCAGTCAACTGCAATACGTGGCCAGTGGCACCATCAAAACGGGGGGTCCGCAGCAATTGCTGCCACAGCGTTTGAAGACCTTGTTTTCCGGCATCACCGAGGTGGTCTCGCGTTACCAGCCCGACGAATCGGCGGTGGAGATTGTGTTTGTCAACGTCAACCCACAATCCACGCTGTTGTTGGGCCAGGCGCGCGGCGCCTGTGTGACCGCCCTGGTCTCTTGTGAACTGCCGGTCTTGGAGTACACGGCCTTGCAGTTGAAGAAGGCGGTGGTGGGCTATGGACGCGCGTCCAAGTCGCAAATGCAAGAGATGGTCATGCGTTTGTTGAAATTGCCTGGCTTGCCTGGGCCCGACGCCGCTGACGCTTTGGGGTTGGCCATCACCCACGCCCAAGTGGCGCGCTCGACCGCCGCCATGCGCAAAAGCACCGACTTGCAAGCCAAAACGCACGCCGCCTACCGCAAAAGCCGCCACTACTGAGCGTCGCGCAGGCGGCGACCAGCGGTGTGATTCAACCTAAATCCGGCAGTTGATCGCTCAATTTCCGCTGATCAAGCCCATGAATACAGGCCTGCTTGAGCACGACGCGGCTCACCTGATGAGTGACGTCGCTATGCACTCCATTGAGCAGCCCTGGAACGTGCTGGCCGCGTTGTTCCTCCTTGCTGGCAGGAGCCAGCCGCGTCGTCACGCCTCGCCAGCTCACCCCAGGACCGCCCACTGGGGCGCATCCAACCGCCGGATTTAGGTTGAATGGGCGCTCGGCCCTGGCGTTCGGGTGGCGTTCAGCGCCACACAATGAGCAACAAGCTCAAACCTGAAATCAACATCAACAGGTTGAGCACAAAGCGGCGAAAGTCTTGCGCCCCCGTGCGTCGAAACCGCCGTTGGCCGAGCTGTATGCCCAGGGCCATGGGTAGGCCCATCAACAGCGCCAGGGTGAGCGAATGCGCATTGAACAAGGCATTGGCAATCGGCAAGTCCCAAGCCGACGCCGCCAACATCAACAGCAGCATCAAGCTGTCTGAGAACAACAAGAAAAACACCATGGTGGCACGCAGCCGCGCACCGGGCAGGCCAGCGGCGGTCATGAACATCGCGGCGATCACCCCGCCGCTGGCCGCCACGCCATTCATCAAACCCGAGGCCAAACCCGTCAGACCACGCAGCCGCCAGGTGTCGGACCAAGTCGCACGCAACACAAAGCGCAGGCCCAACGCCGCCAGCAACAAACTCAGCGCCACCAGCACCTGCAAGCTGTGCTGCGGCACAAACAACAGGGCGCTCAAACCCAGCGGAATCGAAAGCAAATTCCCCAGCACCAAAGCGCGCAGCCAACGGCCATCGGCGTCAGCGGCCGAGCCCTGCCACATCAGCAAGCTGGCGCTCATCTCCAAGACCACAATGACGGGCACCAACAGGCTGGGGCTAATCAACCATGTCAGCCCAGCCATGCACAAGACGGAAAAGCCAAAACCC
>JALRFN010000123.1 GCA_023268425.1 Burkholderiaceae bacterium
GCTGTGGCAGACCCCACACGCACCGACCTTGATCATGACCTCGCCCGGACCTGGCTTCTCTACCGTGATGGTCTCGACGTGAATCGTGCTGTCCTCGCCGCGAAAAACCACGGCTTTGGCTTGAACATCGCCCACCACGGGCTGGACTTGGCTACTCATCTTCGTCTCCTGATCGTGCACGGCTGGCTTGCCGCGTGTTGAATGTGGGCCATTCTTCAAGCAAAGCGCGGATCAGATGTGTCGCAAGAGGGTCAAGCGCAATTGCATGTTTTGCACAGTGAAACAGGGCCTCAAAAGACCCACCAGCTGTCACCTAACAGGCAGCCCAGCGGCTGGTGAATGCGCACCATGCCGCAGCAAACACACCCATCTGGAGACCTGCATGAGCGACACCATTGCGCCTGCCCACGACGTGCCACTGAGCGATCCCGCGACCATCGACAACATGGCCATCCACGCACGCAGCATGGGTGACACCCCTGCGGTGTGGCTGGACGGTTGCGACACCCCATTGAGCTTCGCCGAGTTGGACCAACAGTCCACCCGGGTCGCCCATTGGCTGCTCAGCTTGGGCTTGCAGGCCGAGGACGGCATCGCCTTCTTGCTCGACAACCGGCTGGACTACTACCCCTTGAGTTGGGGTGCCCGCCGCGCGGGCCTGTACTACACGCCGATCAGCATCCACCTGCAGCCCGCGGAGGTCGCTTATGTCTTGCGCGACAGCGGTGCCAAGCTGCTCATCACCTGCCCCGAAATGGCGACGCTGGCCAGCCACATCACCCAAGACGGCTGGGCGGGTGACATCTACATTGTTGGCGGTGAGTCCGAAGGCTTGATTCCTCTGCAGCCCATCGTCGACGCCTTCGACGCCGCCCAAGCCCTGCCGCAACGCCCTGTGGGGCGTGACTTTCTCTACAGCTCGGGCACCAGCGGCAAACCCAAGGGCGTCAAGCGCGCGTTGATCCCCTACCCCCAGCGCCTGGAGCCGACCTTTGAAACCGGCATGTTTTCGACTTATTACAAAATCGGCAAAGGCTGTCGCTACCTGTCTCCGGCGCCGCTGTACCACGCCGCGCCACACCGTTTCACCATGCGCAGCATCGAATTTGGCGGCACCGTCATCGTCATGCCCAAATTCGACGCCGAACGCGCATTGCAGTTGGTCGAGCAATACCGCTGCACCCATTCGCAGTGGGTGCCCACGATGATGGTGCGCATGCTGGCCCTGCCCAAGGAGGTCAAGGCCAAGTACGACCTCAGCAGCATGGTCATGTTCATCCATGCCGCAGCGCCCTGCCCGCCCGATGTCAAGCAAGGCATCATCAACTGGTGGGGGCCCATCGTCGTCGAGTACTACGGCGGCTCCGAGGCGGTCGGCATCACGGTGCTGGACAGCCATGAGTGGCTCGCACACCCAGGCTCAGTGGGCAAAGCCATTGTCGGCGTCATCCACATCAAAGGCGACGACGGTCGAGACCTGCCGGTGGGTGAGCAAGGCCACATTTACTTCAGTGGCACCCCGCCGTTTCTCTACCACAACGACCCCGAAAAAACCGCCAAAGCGTATGCCACGGACGGCGCGGCCACATACGGTGACCTGGGGCATGTGGATGCCGACGGCTACCTGTACCTCTCAGGCCGCCGCACCGACTTGATCATTTCGGGTGGCGTCAACATCTACCCGCAAGAAACCGAGAACCTGCTCAGCACCTACCCAGGCGTCGCCGACGTGGCGGTGATTGGTGTGCCACACCCCGAGTTTGGCCAAGAAGTCAAAGCGGTGATCGAACTGCTGCCCGGTGTTCAGGCCAGTGAGGCCTTGGCCGAGGCGATCATGGCCCACTGCCGGACCCACTTGGGCCACATCAAGTGTCCGCGCAGCGTAGACTTCACGCCGCGCCTACCACGAGAGGCCAATGGCAAGCTCTACAAGCGCCACTTGATTGCCGAGTACGAAGCCCGGGCGAAAGCCTGAACCCGCCACACAGCAAGCACACGCCCAGCCGCGCAGCGGATTGGGCCTTTACTCTGCACCACTGGGCCTCGACCCCGTTTTTTCCACACCCGCTCCCCATTGACATGACCACCAACGCCCTTGCCCTGTCGGGCCTCCAAGTCCTTGACCTGTCCCGCTTGCTGCCCGGCCCCATGTGTAGCCACATCTTGGTGGGCTACGGCGCCGAAGTCCTCAAAGTGGAGGACACGGGCGCAGGCGACTACGCGCGACGCAATTTGCCCTTGGTCTTGAACCAATACGGCGCCACCTTCACCGCCACCAACGCGGGCAAGCGCTCGATTGCCGTTGACCTCAAGACCGACGACGGCAAAGCCATCTTGCGCCAACTCATCGCCACTGCCGACGTGTTGATCGAGAGCTTTCGCCCTGGCGTCATGGCGCGCCTGGGCTTTGCCCCCGAAGACTTGATGGCCGAGCATCCGCGCTTGATCTACTGCGCCATCAGCGGTTTTGGTCAATCCGGCCCTGAGGCCAAACTGGCGGGCCATGACCTCAACTACCAGGCGGCGGCAGGCTTGGTGTCACAGCGCTTGGACGATGACCGCGCGGCGCCCAGCTCGCTACTGGCCGATTTGGTTGGCGGGGCGCAAGGCGCGGCCATGTCCATCTTGGCGGCGGTCTTGCAGCGCCACGCCACGGGTCAAGGCCAGTTCATCGACATCTCGCTGGCCCACGGCTGCTTGAGCTTGGTGGCGCACACGGGCGCGGCTGAGTTCAATGGCGATGTGGGCGTGCCCTTCGGTGAGTCGCGCCTCACCGGCGGCAACCCGTCTTACGGGGTCTACGAGGCCGCCGACGGCAGGCTGGTCGCCCTCGGCGCCTTGGAAGCCAAGTTTTGGACCGTCTTTTGCACACAAGCCGGCCTGCCAGAGTTGGCCGAGCTCAACACCAACGGCGACGAGGCGACCCGCAGCATGATCAAAGCCCGCCTGAGCGCCTTGTTCAAAACCAAAACCGCCGCGCAATGGCATGCCCTGGGTGAGCAATGGGATGTATGCCTGAACCAAGTCAACGACTTGG
>JALRFN010000144.1 GCA_023268425.1 Burkholderiaceae bacterium
CACTGGACGCCGAGCCAGATCAAAAATGATCTCCCCGTGGCCGACTCGCCGCTGGTGCCCGAGAGCGTGCAGTACGACCGTATTGCGGCGCTGCTCGTTGGGGCGGTGCAGATGCTAACGCAGCGCGTTACTGCTCTTGAGGCGCAGTTTCTGACATGATGAATGACGTTACGGTTGATGATTTTTTGTCAGGTGCGATCAAGGTCGCGCAGCCAAAATCAGGCTATCGCGCGGGAATTGATCCAATCCTTCTTGCGGCCAGCATCCCTGCGAAATCCGGCCAAACGGTTTTGGAATTGGGTTGTGGTGTGGGAACCGCATCACTTGCGCTTGCTCATCGCGTGACAGACCTAAATATCACCGGGGTAGAGGTTCAGGAGCGATACGCCGAATTGGCGCGACACAACGCGGATCTGAACAATCTGCCCCTCTCTGTTGTGTGCGCCGATTTGGCCGCCTTGCCAAGCGAGATCCGTGATCAACAGTTCGACCATGTCTTTGCAAATCCCCCGTATTTTGATCGCGGGTCCAGCACTCGGTCCGATGACGGTGGTCGCGATCGTGCAATGGGTGAAAGTGACGAATTGGGTATGTGGCTTTGCGTGGCCGCAAAGCGGGTGAAACCAAAAGGATATGCGCACTTTATTTTTCGCACGGAACGCATGGACGAATTTTTGCGACTCCTGCCCGGTTCCCTGGGTAGCCAGGTGATTACGCCAATTGTTCCTAGGCAGGGACGCGAAAGTACATTGTTCATGGCGCATGCGCGGAAAAATGGACGGGCCGCGTTCGGCCTCGATGTAGGGCACCAAATGAGCCACCGCCTGCTTCATGACGCGGGCACTTTTGACCACCTGAGGCAGAAACATCTTGCCGGCGCCAAACAAATCGCCCACCACGTTCATGCCGTCCATCAAGGGGCCTTCAATGACGTGCAACGGACGACCGCCGCTGGCCGCCAGCTCCTGCCACATGGTTTCGGTGTCTTCGACGATGAACTCGGTGATGCCATGCACCAACGCGTGCTTGAGCCGCTCCCGCACCGGCTGCTCACGCCAAGCGTTGCGCTTGCTGTCGTCTTTGGCGGCGCCCTTGGCACTTTCGGCAATCTCGATCAAGCGCTCGGCAGCATCGTCGCGGCGATTCAAAATCACATCTTCCACGCGCTCGCGCAATTCGGCGTCCAGCTCGTCGTAGACCCCGATCATGCCGGCGTTGACGATGCCCATATCCATACCCGCTTGGATGGCGTGGTACAGAAACACCGTGTGCATGGCCTCGCGCACGGGCTCGTTGCCGCGAAAGCTGAAGGACACATTGGAGACCCCGCCGCTGACCTTGGCACCGGGCAAATGGGTCTTGATCCAGCGTGTGGCCTCGATGAAGTCCACCGCGTAGTTGTTGTGTTCCTCAATGCCCGTGGCCACAGCAAAGATGTTGGGGTCAAAGATGATGTCTTCCGGCGGGAAACCCACCTCATCAACCAAGATGCGGTAGGCCCGCTGGCAGATCTCCGTTTTGCGGGCAAAGGTGTCGGCCTGGCCTTGTTCATCAAAGGCCATCACCACAGCTGCCGCGCCGTAGCGGCGCACCAAGGTGGCTTGGTGTGTGAAGGACTCAACACCTTCTTTGAGTGAAATCGAGTTGACGATGCCCTTGCCCTGTATGCACTGCAGGCCAGCCTCGATGACGTCCCACTTGCTCGAGTCAATCATCACCGGCACGCGCGCGATGTCGGGCTCGCTGGCCATCAGGTTGAGAAAGCGCACCATGGCGGCTTGGCTGTCCAACATGGCCTCATCCATGTTGACGTCAATGATTTGGGCGCCGTTTTCAACCTGTTGGCGTGCCACGGCCAGCGCTTCATCAAACTGGCTGTTCAAAATCAAGCGGGCAAAGGCCTTGGAGCCCGTGACGTTGGTGCGCTCACCGACGTTGATGAACAAGCTGTTGCCGTCCACACGCAGCAGCTCCAAGCCGGAGAGCATCATGGGTGACGGGGAAGCGGAATTTTTGGGCAAAGTCATGGGCACTCACCTGTGGCGTTCAATTCAGGTGAGCGCCGTTGTTGCAATCTTGTGCGCAGCTGCGCGCAACGCCCTCAAGCCTGACCCCGGCTGAAAGTGCTCAGCGGGCTGCAGCGCTCCTTGAGAAACGGGCGCCGATTTTAACTGGCCAAGCGCACACCAAACGCGATGAACAACGCCCCCACCGCACTGTTGAGCACCGAGGACAAGCGACGCCGATGCGCAAAGACACGCGCCAAGCGCGTGCCGCCCACGATCAAGACGGTCAAATAGATCATGCTGGCGACTTGAACGATGGCACCCAACAGCAAGAAACTCAGGGCGGGGTAGGCATACGCGGGGTCGACAAACTGCACGAAAAAGGACAAGAAGAACAAAATGGCCTTGGGGTTGAGCACGCTGATGACCAAGGCCTTGCGGTAGACCGCTGCCGCAGAAGAGGCCGCAACCGGGGTGCGCAACAGCACATCGGCCACCGCGCGGGGCGCGGCTTGCGCATCGCGCAAATGGCGCAGGGTTTGCAACGCGCCCCAGATCAAACGCAAGCCGATGTAGGACAAATAGCCGGCGCCAGCCCAACGCAAGACATGGTAGAGCGTGGGATTGGCCTGCAAGACCGACGCGGCGCCCAAGGCGGTGGCCAACATCAACAAGGCGTCACCGCAAAAAATGCCCAACGCCCCCGCATAGCCTTCGCGCAAGCCTTCGCGCGCGGCAACCGTCAGCACATAAAGCGAATTCGGCCCCGGCAACAACACGATCGCCATCGTGCCAATGACAAAAACCCCCAACTCGTTAACGCCCCACATGCGCACCCCTCACGCGGACTTGACCGCAAACCCATCTGACTTTGACTTATTCTGTGCGCATGAGCGCCACCACACTGACCGTCGCCACCTGCAACGCCATGAATCTGGCCCTGCCGCAGCGGGTGTTTTACCCCAACCAAGAAGTGTATTCCGAGCACGAATTTCAGCGCAAGATCGAGTGGCTGGGCGACCGACTGGCGATGCTGGCAGCGGATGTGGTCATGGTTCAAGAGGTCTGGGATCGCCGCGCACTGCAAGCAGCCGTGTCGCGCAGCCACATGCACCGCGCCGACGTTCGGGTACCCGGCGCCGAGAC
>JALRFN010000156.1 GCA_023268425.1 Burkholderiaceae bacterium
CGTGGTGGACCCCTTGGTGTTGATGCGCAAAGACGCAGAGCACACCTACGTGGCACAGTCTGGTGTGGCCGGTTTGAATGCCCCCAACCACACCCAGCCCATGCGTTTGCTGACCAATGAGCGCGCTTTGGCTGAAGGCCAAGACAGCTTGCAGGTGAAATACGCGTCAGACGTGGTCGGCGGCTTGCAGCTGGTCAAAACCTACACCTTGCACCGTGGCAGTTACGTGGTGGATGTGTCGTTTGAAATTGCCAACCGCTCTGATCAAGCACAAAGCGCCAAGTTGTACACGCAACTGGTGCGCGACGACCAAAAGGGCGAGTCCAGCACGCCGTTTTACACCACCTTCACAGGCCCGGCGGTCTACACCAGCGAGCAAAAATTCCAAAAGGTTGGTTTTGAAGACATCAGCAAAGGCAAGGCTGACTTTGTGAGCCAGGCCAAAGACGGCTACATCGCCATGGTGCAGCACTACTTTGCCTCCGCGTGGTTGTTGCCGCAAGGCCTTGCGCGTGAAAACGTGGCCGTTGAAACCCAAAAGCAGCCCAAGGCCATGTTTGCCATTCGCAGCATCGCCGATTTGGGCGAAATTGCACCGGGGCAGTCTCAGACGCTGAACGCGCGCTTGTTCATGGGCCCGCAAGAAGAGCGCGTATTGGAGACCATTGCGCCGGGTTTGGAGTTGGTCAAAGACTACGGTTGGGTCACCATGTTGGCCAAGCCACTTTATTGGCTGTTGGAGCAAATCCACCGCTTGGCCGGCAACTGGGGCTGGTCTATTGTGTTGTTGGTGGTCCTGATCAAGGCGGCGTTCTATTGGCTGAATGCGTCGGCCTACCGCTCGATGGCCAAGATGAAGGCTTTGAACCCGCGCATCACTGACATGCGCGCGCGCCTCAAAGACAACCCGCAACAAATGCAGCAGGAGATGATGCGCATTTACCGCGAGGAAAAGGTCAACCCCTTGGGCGGCTGTTTGCCCATCATGGTGCAAATCCCCGTGTTCATCGCCTTGTACTGGGTGTTGCTCTCCAGTGTGGAAATGCGCAATGCGCCCTGGGCCTTGTGGATCACGGACTTGTCGTCCAAAGACCCTTACTACGTGTTGCCGGTGATCATGACCTTGACCACCTTGTTGCAAACGGCCTTGAACCCCTTGCCGCCTGATCCCTTGCAGGCCAAGTTGATGTGGTTGATGCCTCTGGCGTTTGCGGTGATGTTCTTCCAATTCCCTGCAGGTTTGGTCTTGTACTGGATCACCAACAACAGCTTGACGATCTTGCAGCAGTGGCAGATCAACCACTCGATGGGCGTCAAACTCAAGATCAACTTGCCCAAATTCAGGTAAACACCAACAACGGCCTTCATGGCCGTTGTTGCATTGGGGCGTCTCTGCACATGATGGAACTCAAAGCGCCGCCGATCGTGGCGATTGCAACGCCTGCGGGTCGTGGCGCCGTGGGCATCGTGCGGGTGTCTGGCCGCGCCATTGCACCGCTGGTGCGTGCGCTGTGTGGTCGTGACTTGGCACCGCGCCAAGCCACGTATTTGCCGTTTTTGGATGGTGACGGCGCCGCCATCGACCAAGGCCTGGCCTTGTACTTTCCGGCACCCCACTCCTACACGGGTGAAGACGTGCTGGAGTTGCAGGCCCATGGTGGGCCGGTGGTCATGCAGTTGCTGTTGGCGCGGTGCTTGCAAGCTGCCCAATCCTTGGACGCGCAGACACAACAGGTGGTTTTGCCTGGTTTGCGTTTGGCCCAACCGGGTGAGTTCACGCAGCGCGCTTATTTGAACGACAAGCTGGATTTGGCTCAGGCGGAGGCGGTCAGCGACTTGATTGATGCGTCCACCGAGGCGGCGGCCCGAGGAGCGTCACGCAGCCTGCAAGGCGCATTTTCGGCACAGGTGCAAACCTTGCTGCAGGCCTTGATTCGACTGCGCGTTCTGGTCGAGTCGACCTTGGACTTTCCTGAAGAAGAAGTCGACTTTTTGCAGCAAGCCGACGCCCAGGGACAGTTGCAAACCTTGCGCGCGCAAGTCACCGAGGTCTTGGCGCAAACCCGCCAAGGCGCGCTGCTGCGCGATGGCATGCAGGTGGTGATCGCTGGGCAACCCAATGCCGGCAAGAGCTCCTTGCTCAATGCCCTGGCGGGCATGGAGCTGGCCATCGTCACCCCGGTGGCGGGCACGACCCGCGACGTGGTGGCGCAAACCATTCAAATCGAAGGGGTGCCCCTGCACGTCTTGGACACCGCCGGTTTGCGCGACACCGATGATGTGGTGGAGCGCATGGGCATCGATCGCGCGTGGCGCGAGATTGAGCAAGCCGACGCGATTGTCTTTGTGCGTGACTTGACGCGTCAAAGTGACGCCGCCCACGTGGCCGCCGACGCCGCTTTGCAAGCCCGCATGCCTGCGCACGCCCACTGGATTGACGTTTGGAACAAAGCCGACGCGAGTCAGGTGACTGACGCGGGTGATTCAGGTGTGCGTGTCTCGGCCAAAACGGGAGAGGGTTTGAACGCTCTGCGTCAAGCCTTGTTGGCGGCCGCAGGCTGGCAACAGGCCGCAGGAGAAGGTTTGTACTCCGCCAGGCAGCGCCACGTGCAGGCCCTGCGCGAGGTGGCCGAACACCTGGCCGCTGCAGACGCGCAGTTGCAAGCGGGCGCGATGTTGCTGGACTTGCTCGCCGAGGAGTTGCGTCAAGCGCAACAAGCCTTGGGCGCCATCACAGGCGAGTTCAGTGCCGATGACTTGCTGGGCGAAATTTTCTCGACCTTTTGTATTGGCAAGTAGCGCGCTTGCGCTTCAGTGACCGGCGAAGTCGACCAAGGTCATCAAGGGCAGCCCGGCTGCTCGCAGGGCTTGGCTGCCCCCCAGTTCGGGCAAGTCGACAATCACCGCGCCTTCGGTGGCGATCCCGCCCAGACGCTCGATCAAACGTTTGCCTGCCATCATGGTGCCACCCGTGGCAATCAGGTCGTCCAACAAGGCCACGCGCATGCCGGGTCGGATGGCGTCGGTGTGCACTTCCACTGTGGCGCTGCCGTACTCCAGTGCGTAGGTTTCTTCGATGGTGGTGAATGGCAGCTTGCCTTTTTTTCGGATCGGCACGAAGCCAAGCCCCAGCGCATAGGCGACCACGGAGCCGATGATGAAACCGCGCGCATCCAGCCCTGCGATCACATCGGGCTTGTGTTCAGGCGCCATGAAGTGGTGCACAAAGGCGTCGATGAGTACCCGAAACACCTTGGGTTCTTGCAACAGTGGCGTGATGTCGCGAAATTGCACGCCGGGTGCGGGCCAGTCGGGCACGGTGCGAATGTGTGCACGCAAATAATCGTTCATGGGCTTGCTTCTCCGGGGTGGCTCAACCGTGCATCAAGCGCTCTTGCGCCAGGGCCAAGTGCGTGCTGGTGCCGCTGAGCACCAAGACGTCTTGGGCTTGCAGTTCTGTGTGTTCGTCCACTTCCATCAAGGGCCGTCCGTGGCGGCGAATGGTCACCACTCGCACGCCCAAGCCCTCGAGGGCGAGTTGCCGCAGTTGTTGATCCACGGCGTGGGCGGTGAGGGACAGCACGACGGTGGCCAAACGCTCTTGGTCAACTTCCTCTGCGGTGTCGTCATCGGCCCCGTGGTAGTAGTCGCGCAAGAGTTTGTAGCGTCCCTCGCGCTGCTGTTGCACGTGGCGCCACACCTTGCGCAAGGGCACGCCCACCAGGGCCAGCGCGTGGGAGGCCAGCATCAGGCTGCCCTCGATCATTTCTGGCACCACTTCGGTAGCGCCGGCCCGCGTGAGCCGTTCAATGTCTTTGTCGTCGACTGTGCGCACAATCACCGGCACGTGCGGGGCGTGTGATTTGGTGTGGGCCAAAACCTTGAGTGCAGTGGTGGTGTCGGGGTAGGTCACAACCACGGCACTGGCACGCGCCAGGCCCGCCGCCATCAAGGCTTGCAAGCGGGTGGCGTCGCCGTAGACCACCGAGTCGCCGCCCGCTGCGGCTTGGCGCACGCGATCGGGGTCCAGATCCAAGGCCATGTAAGGGATGGACTCCGCCGCCAGCATGCGCGCCAAGTTTTGCCCGCTGCGCCCAAAGCCGCAGATCACCACGTGGTGGTCTGCGTTCATGGATTGCTTGGCGATGGTGGTCATTTGCAGTGACTGCATCAGCCAATCGCTGCTGGACGTGCGCATGACCAAGCCGTTGCTGTATTCGATGACAAAGGGCGCCGCGATCATGGAAATCACCATCGCCGCCAAGATGGGGTTGAGCAACTCTGGCGGCACCAAGCCTTGGGCTGAAGCAAGTGTCAGCAAGACGAAGCCAAATTCGCCGCCCTGCGCCAGAAACAAGCCCACGCGCATGGAGGTGCCCAGCGGTGCGCCGAACAGCCGGGTCAAGCCGGTGATGATGCCGAATTTCAAGCCCATGGACACGATCAACAACAACAGCACCAAGGGCCAGCGCTCCCAAACGATGCGCCAGTCCAGCAGCATGCCGATGGTGATGAAGAACAAGCCCAACAAGACATCGTGAAAGGGGCGGATGTCGGTTTCCACCTGGTGTTTGAACTCGGTTTCAGAGATCAACATGCCGGCCACGAAAGCACCCAAAGCCAGCGAAAGCCCCGCGTGTTCCGTCAGCCAAGACAAGCCCAAGGTGATCAGCAAGAGGTTGAGCATGAACAACTCTTCGCTCTTGCGCTTGGCCACCAGGCGCAGCCACCAACGCAACACGTGTTGGCCACCCGTGAGCAACAAGGCGATCAAGACGGCGGCCTTCAACATCGCCAAGCCAATGGCACTGGCCAGCGCCTCTGGCGCCGAGCCCAAGGCGGGAATCAAGATCAACAGCGGCACAACGGCCAAGTCTTGAAACAACAAGATACCCACCACGCGCTTGCCGTGCTCGCTCTCCAGCTCGGCGCGTTCCGCGGTGAGTTTGATCACGATGGCCGTCGAGCTCATGGCCATGATGCCACCCAGCGCCAGTGCAGCTTGCCAGCCGATGTCCCACCAGCGCGGCAGCAGCCAGGTGAGCAGCAAAGAGCCCAGCGTGGTGATGACCATCGTCATCAAGACCTGCGCGGTGCCCAAGCCAAACACGTGGCGGCCCATGGTCTTGAGCTTGGGCAAGCTGAACTCCAAGCCGATGACAAACATCAAAAAGACCACGCCAAACTCAGCCAAGTAACGCACACCAGCGTCATCGCGAGCCAGGCCCAGGGTGTTGGGGCCAATCAGCACCCCCACCAACAAGTAACCCAGGATGGGCGGCAATTTGGCCAGACGGCAGATCACGACGCCCAAAACAGCGGCGAGCAAATACAGCAAAGTCAGGTCCAAGGCGGTCATGCTGTCATGTTAACCCGCCGCCTGTGTTGGGCATGTGGCAAGAGATAATGCCGCCATGAATACGACGAAAACTGCGGTGGCTCAGCGCGCGCTTAGCGTGGCTCGCGAGACCTTGGCCATTGAGGCGCAGGCGGTGTCGGCCTTGGCCGATCGTTTGGGCGAGCCGCTGTTGGCGGTGGTGGACTTGGTCTTGCGCAGCTCAGGGCGTGTGATTGTCATGGGCATGGGCAAAAGCGGCCACGTGGGCCGAAAAATCGCCGCAACTTTGGCCTCGACGGGCACGCCGGCATTTTTTGTTCATCCCGCCGAAGCCAGCCACGGTGATTTGGGCATGGTGACGCCGCAAGATGTGGTGCTGGCCATCAGCAACAGCGGCGAGAGCGAGGAGCTCACGGCTGTACTGCCTTTCATCAAACGCTTGGGGGCCAGTTTGGTGGGCATGACCGGCAAGCCCAAGTCTGCGCTGGCGCGGCACGCGGATTGGGTGTTGGACTGTGCCGTTGACCAAGAGGCGTGCCCACACAACTTGGCACCAACGGCATCGACCACGGCGCAAATGGCCTTGGGTGATGCCCTGGCCATGGCCTTGCTCGATGCGCGTGGCTTTCAACCCGAAGATTTTGCACGCTCACACCCAGGTGGCGCTTTGGGGCGGCGCTTGTTGACCTTGGTGCAAGATTTGATGCGCACTGGGGACGCCTTGCCCGTGGTGGGGCTGCAGGCTGGCTTTGCGCAAGTCATGCAAACCATGAGCGCCAAGGGCTTGGGCGCTGCCGTGGCAGTGGACGATGAGCGCCGACCGTTGGGCATTTTCACGGACGGTGATTTGCGGCGCTTGTTGGAGCAAGGGCGTGATTTGCGCAGCCTGCACGCCCAAGACATCATGCACATGCAGCCACGCACGGTGCGTGCACAAGCCTTGGCGGCTGAAGCCGCCGATTTGATGGAGCGCCACGCCATCACCAGCGTGCTGGTGGTGGACGATGATGGTCGATTGGTGGGCGCCTTGAACGCCAACGACTTGATGCGCGCCAAGGTGATTTGACCATGCGAGAGATCCAAGCCCGCTTGCAGTTTCCACCCGAGATGTTGCTGCTCGCGCAGCCCGTGCGGGTGGTGTTTTTCGACATCGATGGCGTGTTCACGGACGGCGGCCTGTACTTCGACGCCGAAGGTGAGGCCTTGAAGCGCTTCAGCACGCTGGACGGTTATGGCATCAAGATGTTGCAGACCTTAGGGGTGGTGCCTGCGGTGGTGACTGGGCGCGACAGCCCGGCCCTGCGAAAGCGCTTGACCGGGCTGGGCGTCACGCATGCGGCGTTTGGGCAGGAGCACAAATTGCCAGCGGCGCAAACCATGCTCAAGGACCTGGGCTTGGACTGGTCGGCTGCGGCGGCCATGGGTGATGATTGGCCAGACTTGCCTTTGTTGCGCCGTGCGGCGTTTGCTTGTGTCCCCCGAGGCGCTCACGCTGAATGCTTGGCGTTGGCCGACTGGACGCCAGAGGCCTTGCCTGGGCACGGCGCGGTGCGGGCCCTGTGCGACCTGGTGGCGGTGGCCAGCGGCCGTTACCGCGTTTTGCTGGAGCAAGCCGCGTCATGAGGTCGCGTTTGGTGAGTGCGTGGCTGGATTGGGCGCTGAGCGCGCTGCCCGTGGTGGTCATGGCTGTCTTGGCCGCCTGGTCATATTGGTTGGTGCGCGCCACTCCTGGTGTCAGCGAGCCCGCCAGTGCGCGCGTGGTGTCCAAGTTGCCTGACTGGACCTTGGCCCAATTTCATGTCGACAGCTATGACTCAAGCGGACGCTTGACCAGCCGCGTCGAAGGCGCGCGCGGTTGGCACCACCCCTCAGATGATTCAATGGAGGTGGAAGATGCACAGGTCTGGTCGCAGCGCGATCGAGACGGTCAAGGGCGCATCAGTTTGGCGCAGGGCCGACACCTGTGGGTCAATGGCGAACAGACGCAATACCGCTTGAGTGGTGACGCGCAGATCCAGCGTCTGCCAGCGCGAGCTGGCGACCCGGAACTGTCCATGCAGGGGCAGGAGTTGTTTGTTGACGATGCGCTCAAACAGATCAGCTCGGCGCAAGCGGTGGAGCTCAAGCAAGGCGATCGCGTGTTGCGTGGCGATCGCATGTTTTACGACGACAACACCGAGGTCTTGGAGCTCAAGGGCAAGGTTTCAGCCTGGCGTCCCGGTGCAAGCGAGGCGACGAAACCATAAAAAACGCCGCATCGAAATGCGGCGTTGATGGGTGTGGGCATCAGTGGCCCACCGCGCGTTCAGCGCTTCAGTCTTCGTAGCGACGGCCACCGCCGCCGTTGCGACCACCGTTGCCGTAGGGGCTGCGGAAGCCGCCACGGTCACCACGATCGCCACCGAAGTCGCCGCGGTCACCGTAGCCGCCGCTGCGGGGGGGGCGAGGCGCTTTGGGGCGTGCTTCGTTGACCACCAAGGCGCGGCCGCTCAGCTCTTGGCCGTGCAAGCCTTCGATGGCTGCTTGCGCTTCAGCGTCGTTGCTCATCTCTACAAAGCCGAAGCCTTTGGAGCGGCCGGTGTCGCGTTCCATCATGACTTGTGCGCTGGTGACTTCACCATAGGCCGAGAAGGCTTGGTTCAGGTCATGATCACGTACGGCGTAAGGCAGGTTGCCGACGTAAAGTTTCTTGCCCATGCGAGGGACTCCTAAAAATCACAAAATGCTCACAGCGAAGGGAGTCCAGCCTCGAAATCCTTGCGGGCCCGCGCAAAACTGTCCAATCACCACTTGTGCCCTGGTCGATTGCCAAAAGACACAGCCACAGATTATGGGGCTTTGTCTACTTTGTGTGGAAAAAATACGGCAACAGCGCTCAAAAGCAAAAAGGCCGACCCTTCGACCAGCCTTTTTGTCGCTTTTTTTCAACGACTTCTGGCCACAAGTGCAGAAGTCGCAGCCCATCACCAACTGGTCTCGTGCTCCGGTGAGGCGGAAATTTGGTGAATGCTCAAGTCTGCACCTTGGTACTCCTGTTCTGGGTCCAGGCGCAAGCCGATGGTGGCGCGCAACAGGCCATAGACCACGGCGCCACCGATCAAGGCCCAGCTCAGACCTGCCGCCGTGCCGATGACTTGTGCACCCAAGCTGACGCCGCCCAAGCCGCCCAAAGCCTTTTGCCCGAAGATGCCCGCAGCAATGCCTCCCCATGTGCCACACAAGCCGTGCAGGGGCCAAACGCCCAAGACATCGTCAATGCGCCAGCGGTTTTGCACCAAGGTGAACAGCCACACGAACAAAGCACCCGCCACGGCACCCGTGACCAGTGCGCCCAGCGGGTGCATCAAGTCCGAACCCGCACACACCGCGACCAGGCCAGCCAAGGGGCCGTTGTGCACAAAGCCCGGGTCGTTGCGGCCAAGCACCAAGGCAGCCAAGGTGCCACCCACCATGGCCAGCAGCGAGTTGACGGCCACCAAGCCTGAGATTTGGTCAATGGTCTGTGCGCTCATGACGTTGAAGCCAAACCAACCCACGCACAAGACCCAGGCACCCAAGGCCAGAAACGGGATGCTGGAGGGCGGGTGTGCCGCCAAGGAGCCATCTTTGCGGTAGCGGTTGTAACGCGCCCCCAGCAACAACACCGCAGGCAGCGCAATCCAACCACCGACGGCGTGAACCACGACCGAGCCCGCAAAGTCGTGGAAGGCAAAGCCCGTCGTGGCCTGCAGCCAGTCTTGGAAGCCGTAGTTGCGGTTCCAGACCACGCCCTCGAAAAATGGGTAGACGAAGCCGACGATGGCGGCTGTGGCGATCAGTTGCGGACCAAATCGCGCGCGCTCGGCGATGCCGCCTGAAATGATGGCGGGGATGGCGGCGGCAAAGGTCAGCAAGAAAAAGAACTTGACCAAGTCGTAGCCATTGTTCGCGGCCAATTGCTCGGCGCCGACAAAAAAGTGGGTGCCATAGGCCACGCCGTAGCCGACGCCAAAGTACACGATGGTGGACACACAAAAGTCGACCAAAATTTTGACCAAGGCGTTGACCTGGTTCTTGCGTCGAACCGTCCCCAGCTCGAGAAAAGCAAAGCCTGCATGCATGGCCAAAACCATGATGCCGCCCATCAGAATGAAAAAGGCATCTACGCCCTGTTTGAGTGCATCCATTGGAAAAAACAAAAGAATTGAACCAAAATGGTGCATCGGTGGGCGCAGTCTCCCCGCCTTGGTGCCGATGCGCGTGGGTGGTGCAACCTCAAGCAAACTCTGCGCCTGGGCTTGGTGCATGAAGGCATGGCTTGGTGCGTGTACGGCATCGACATGTGCTGGTGGGCGCGCGCCTGGCGTGGTGATCGCGGGCGCGGCGGCCACGGGGTGCTTGCTATACTGAAATGCTGTTTTGCTGTGGCCGTCCTGCAGGGGCGATGGGGCCACGCTTTCTGCATTTGAGGTGGTAGACCCACATGATGTTCGCGCGTGAACAGTTCATGGATTTTGACCAGCCGCTGCCATTGGCCAGCGGCGCGGTGCTGCCCAGTTTTCGCTTGGCCTACGAGACCTATGGGGAATTGAACGCCCAGCGCGACAACGCGGTGTTGATCTGCCACGCCCTGAATGCCTCCCACCATGTGGCTGGTGTCTATGCCGACGCCCAGGGCGAGGCGATCGCCAAAAGCGAAGGTTGGTGGGACAACATGGTGGGGCCCGGCAAGGCCGTGGACACCAATCGCTGGTTTGTGATTGGGGTCAACAACCTGGGCTCTTGTTTTGGTTCCAGTGGCCCCGCGACGACACACCCGCAAACCGGTGAGCTTTGGGGCGCAGATTTTCCTGTGGTCACGGTTGAAGACTGGGTCCACGCCCAGGCCCGCTTGTTGGATGCCTTGGGCATTGAGCAATTGGCCGCAGTGATGGGGGGGAGTCTGGGGGGCATGCAAGCCCTGTCATGGACGCTGCAATACCCCACCCGCATGCGCCACGCTGTGGTCATTGCCAGCGCCCCAAATCTGACCGCTGAAAACATCGCCTTCAACGAAGTGGCGCGCCGCGCCATCGTGACCGATCCGGACTTTCATGGTGGCCATTACCGCCGCCACAACACCTTGCCGCGCCGCGGTCTGCGCATTGCCCGCATGATTGGGCACATCACCTATTTGAGCGATGACGTGATGAACGAGAAATTCGGCCGAGCCCTGAGGGCAGCGGCCGATGCTTCGGCCGATGTGGAGCGCTTGGCCTATCACTTCACGACACACGACGTGGAGTTTCAAATCGAGAGTTATTTGCGCCACCAAGGCGATAAGTTTGCCGAGTACTTTGACGCCAACACCTATTTGTTGATCACGCGGGCTTTGGATTATTTCGATCCGGCGCGACGACATGAGGGTCGATTGAGTTCGGCCTTAGCGGCAGCAAAAGCCCAATTTTTGGTCATCAGTTTTTCGACCGACTGGCGATTCGCGCCTTCGCGCAGCCGAGAAATCGTGCGCGCATTGCTCGACAACCACCAAGAGGTGAGCTACGCGGAGATTGATGCGCCTCACGGTCACGACGCCTTCCTGTTGGATGATGCTCGCTACCACCAGTTGGTGCGCGCTTACTTTGATCACAAGGTGGGCGCATGACGGAACAAGCTTTGTTACACGCCATTGCCCAGCGCGTGCCCCAGGGCTCTCGCGTTTTGGATTTGGGTTGTGGTGACGGTGAGGTCTTGGCGCATTTGATGCAGCACCGGGGTTGCACGGGTTATGGCGTCGAGCTGGATGACCACAAGGTACTCGCGTGCGCGCGCCGAGGCGTCAATGTCTTGCAGTTCAATCTCGAAGAGGGTTTGAGCATGTTTCAAGACGACGCTTTTGACGTGGTCTTGCAGATCGACACCTTGCAACACCTGCGCAATGCCGAGGTGATGTTGCGTGAGACGGCGCGCGTGGGCCGCATGGGGGTGGTGGCGTTTCCCAATTTCGCACATTGGCCCAATCGCTTGGATGTCTTGCTGGGTCGCATGCCGGTCACCAAGCGCCTGCCTTACCAGTGGTACAACACGCCCAACATCCGCGTGGGCACCTACGCGGATTTCGAGCTCTTGGCACGCGGCTTGGGCCTGCACATTGTCGACAGTTTCGGCGTGCATGGCCAAGAGATCGTGCGCCATTGGCCCAATTGGCGCGCCAGTACGGCGGTGTTTCAATTCCAGCGATGACGCAGGCCACCACGGTTTCGCTCGCACCGTGGTGGGCCCGCCTGTGGCCGTGGACCCGCCGCTTGTCGGCGACGCAATGGCGGGCCGATGCGATGTCCGGTTTGCTTGGCATGGTGCTGTCACTGCCCCAAGGCATCGCCTTTGCCGCGCTGGCGGGTCTGCCGGTGGAGTACGGCATCTACACCTCCATCGTGCCCACCGTGGTGGCGGCGCTTTCGGGTTCCAGTTGGCACGTGACTTCAGGCCCCACCAACGCCTTGTCATTGGCGGTGTTGGCGATGATTTCGCCGCTCGCCACCACGGGCTCGCCCCAGTACATCGCCTTGGTTTTGGGCATCACCTTGATGGTTGGGGTCATGCAGTTGCTGGTGGGGCTGTTGCGCGTTGGCAGTTTGGCCAATTTCATTTCGCCCGTGGCCCTGTTTGGCTTTACGGCGGGCGCGGCGGTGTTGATCGCCGTGCACGCGGTGCCGACAGTCATGGGGCTGGCCGAAGGCGACGCGCATGGCCCAGCGGCGGTGTTGGCCGAGGCCTGGCAGTCCAGTGCGCGTGCGCAGTGGGCCGCGCTGGTCACGGCTTTGTTGGCCATGGGTGGCGCTTGGGCCGCCAAGCGTTGGTGGCGCGGTAGCCCGCATTTGTTGCTGGGTTTGTTGTTGGCGACGGCTTGGGCGACGTGGTGGCCTCACGGCCAGGCGTTGCAAGTGGTGGGTGATATTCCATCACCCTGGCCGCAATGGAGCTGGCCGAGTTTGCAGTGGTCGCAGGTGTCTGAGTTGTTGGGCTTGGCACTGGCCATGACCTTGGTGGCCTTGGGGCAGAGCATTTCGATCGCCAAGGCGATTGCCGAGCGTTCGGGACAACGCATCGACCCCAACCGCGAGTTTGTCGGCCAAGGTCTGTCCAACATCGTTGGGGCATGTTTTTCGTCTTATGTGTCGTGCGGGTCTCTGAACCGCTCGGTGCCCAATTTTGAGTCTGGCGCGCGCACCCCCATGGCGGCAGTGTTTTCGGCCATTTTCATGTTGCTCTTTGTGGGCGTGGCGTCGGCGGGTTTGGCGCGCATCCCCATGGCTGCGATTGCGGGGCTGTTGCTGTTGGTGGCCTGGGGTTTGTTTGATTGGTCTCAGTGGCGCTATTTGTGGCGTTTGCACCGTCGAGACGCCATCATCGCCGGCGTCACCTTAGTGGCTACGGTGGGTTTGCGCATGGAGGTGGCCATCATGTTGGGCACCCTCATGAGCTTGTTTGCCTTTTTGTACCGAACGGCCAAACCGGCCATGCGCACCATGGGTTTTGATCAGCGTGGTGCTGAGCGCAAGTTCGTGGTGCTGGATGACCACCCCAGTGCTTTGCCCGAGTGTCCACAGCTCAAGCTCTTGCGCATGGAGGGCGAGGTTTACTTTGGTGCCATCAACCACGTGGCCGAGCGCTTGCACAGTCTGCGTGCCGAGCCGGGCGCGGCCAAGCATTTGCTGGTCATGGCCAAGAGCATGAACTTCATCGACTATGCCGGCGCGCAGTTGTGGTCGCAAGAAGCGCGCGAGCGCCGCGCCATGGGCGGAGACTTGTACTTTCACAGGCCCCGTCCCGAAGTGTTGCAGATGTGGGCCCGCACTGGCTTCGTGGCTGAATTGGGCGCCGATCACCAATTTGACGACAAGCGCAGCGCCATCGCCACCATCGTGCCTCGCTTGGACGACGCGACTTGCGCGATGTGTGCAGCTCGGGTGTTTGAAGAATGCGCCCAGCGACCGGGCGCAGGCACTTCAAGTGCGGCCGAACAAGCCGCCTAAAACAGAACCCAACTGGCTGGAGTCCAGCGCGCCTGGTGCCACTTGGCCGTTGGGGCTGAGTTGGTCAATCAGCCCTGGCAGCACTTGCGCCAATTGCTCGCTCAAGCCGCTGGCGGATTGACCGGTTTGCTGCGCAAGTTGTTGGCAGGTTTCTTCACCCAAGGCTTGCTGCAACTGCTGGCCGCTGATGGCCTGATTGGCGCCCTGCCCCAGCCAAGAGTCGACGATGCTGCCCAGCTCACCTTGCTGCAATTGCTGAACCAAGCCTTGCACCCCGCCAACCCGCTCGAGCAAGGGGCCGACCAGGTTCATCCAATGGCTGCCGGATTGGGCTGCTTGCGTGCCTTGGGCGGCTTGGTTGACCGCTTGTGACAGTTGATCGAGTAATCCCATGTGCGTGCTCCCTGTGTGTGATGCCACCGCAAAGACGGGCGCGGTGGCATCAGCCATGATGCAGGCGATGGGTGCCCTGCATGCGCACACGCAAGACGCCAAGCGTGGGGGATTACACGCTTTGGGGGCCGGGTTTGCGAGCGGGGTGGCGGGCCAACCAAAGCAGTGCGCCGCCCATCACCGCGATGGCAGGGATGGAGCCCAAGTTCAACAATGTCCAACCTTGCGTGGTGACCAGGGCACCCGACGCAAAAGAGGTCACGGCCATGGTGGCAAACACAAAGAAGTTGATCGCGCCTTGTGCGCGGTCTTTCTCCTCGGGCTCATAGGCTTGCAGCGACAAGGTGGTGCTGCCGGTGAAGACAAAATTCCAACCGACACCCAGAGTGAACAAGGCCACCAGGAACTGGGACAGGTCGGTGCCACTCAGCGCCACGCCCACGCAGATGAGGTTGAGCAACACGCCCACGCCCATGATGCGCAGCGCACCGAAGCGCTTGATCAAGTGGCCCGTGAAAAAGCCTGGTGCGAACATGCCAATGATGTGCCACTCCAAGACCAAGGCGGTGCTGGAGAAGGCCAAGCCGCAGGTTTGCATGGCCAGCGGCGTAGCGGCCATCAGCAGATTCATCACCCCATAGCTGAGCGCTGCGGTGAGCGTGGCCACAATGAAAATGGGTTGCCGCATGATCACCGAAAGCGCGCGCCCTTGGCTGCTGCCGCTGGCGCGCTTGGGGGTGACCGGGAACTCGATCATCGCGATGAACAACATGCCCACCACGGCCACCAAAGCCAAAGTCAAGTAGGCGCCCACAAATGGTGTCTCAGTCCAATTGCGGGTGTAAGCAGCCATGGTGGGGCCGGCAATGCCGCCTGCGATGCCGCCAGCCAAGACCAATGACACGGCTTTTTCTTTGAAGCTGGGCGCGGCCAACTCAGCCGCCGCAAAGCGATAAAGCTGGGCATTGGCGTTGTAGTAGCCCGCCACCACGGTGCCAGCGACCAGCAGCCAAAACTGGTGTTCAGCGACCGCCCACGCGCACAGCAATGCGGACAGCAAAGCAATCACCAAGCCGCTTTGAAACGCCCATTTGCGCCCCCAGGTGCTTTGGGTTTTTGAGACCAACGACGTGCTCATGGCGCCACCGACGACGTAGCCCATGACGGGCAATGTCGCCATCCAGCCCAAGGGGGCGATGCTCAGACCCACCAAACCATTGATGGCAATGAACACGGCGTTGTTGATCAAAAACAGAGACTGCGCTGCGGTGAGCAGCCAAAGATTGCGGTTCATGGTGAGGAGGGGGTAGAAGAGAGTGGTGGATCTTAGCCCGGACACCCATGGGGGTATGTCGCCCAAGTCAAGGCCGTGATCGCGGCTGTTTCAGCCCGCAGCACCCGTGGCCCCAAGCCACGCCAGGCGAAGCCGTGCTGCAAGGCCAGTGTTTCTTCTTCAGGGGTCAAGCCGCCTTCGGGGCCACTGAGTATGGTGGTGGGCACGGGGCTAGCCCCCACCAGCGCCGCATCGGGTGCAAACCCCAGCAACCAACGCGCGCCATCGCTTGCCGGCAAGGCGTTGAACCAGCTGGAAAGGGTTTGAATGGGGTGGATGACGGGTACGCGGTTGCGCCCACATTGTTCGCAGGCAGACACCGCCACCGCTTGCCAGTGGGCCAACCGTTTGTCTGCGCGCTCGCCTTGCAATCGCACCACGCTGCGCGCGGTCATCAGGGGCGTGATGCTGCTGACACCGAGCTCGGTGGCTTTTTCAACCAGCCAATCCATGCGTTCGTTGGCGGGCATGCCCAAGGCCATGTGAATGGCCTGTGGCGCTTCGCGCTCCACGGCATGGTGTGTGCCCACCCGGATGTCCACGCCTTGTTTGTGCATGCGCGTGACGGCGGCGTCCCACTCTCCGCCCTCGCCATTGAACACCGTCAAGGCGTCGCCCGGTTGCAGGCGCAGCACCTGAACGTGCTTGGCCGCCGCCGCAGGCAAGGCCAGTTCAGAACCCTGGGCCAGTGGTGTGGGGCAGTGGATGCGCGGCATGTGCGGCACTCACGCGCGGCCGTAGGCGAAGCCACTGGCTTGATCCAAGCCCTCGATGCGGTCGATCAAGCGCAGCAAAGGCGTTAACTCGCGATAACGGTTGCAAATGTCTCGCGCATACATGACGAAGCGTGGCGTGTCGGCCAAGTATTTGGGCTTGCCGTCGCGTAGCGTCAAACGCGCAAAGATGCCGAGGATTTTCAAATGCCGCTGCAAAGCCATCCAGTCCACCGCGCGCATGAAACTGCCGAAATCTTGCGACCAATCCTCGAAGGCAAACCAGGGCTTTTGACGCACCCGTTCCCAATACCGAATGGTCACATCCATGATGCGATCATCCTCCCAATTGTGGAAGGCGTCGCGCATCAAGCTGGCGATGTCGTAGGTCACAGGGCCGTACAGCGCATCTTGAAAGTCCAACACGCCCAGGCGGCCATCGTGACCAATCATCAGGTTGCGCGCCATGAAATCGCGGTGCACGTAGACCTGCGGCCCCTGCTGGTTGGTGGCGGCGATGAGGCCTTGCACGCGCAGCAGGTCTTGGGTTTCACGTTCGCTCAGGTCGATCCCCTTGTGTTTGGCGATGTACCAGTCTTGGAATAAAGCCATTTCGCGCATCAAAACGGCTTCATCGTAGGGCGCCAACACGCCGGGTTCAGAGGCGTCTTGCCAAGCCACCAGAGCGTCCAAGGCCTGCATGAAATAGCCGTGCAGCTGGGCTTCTGGCAAGGGCAGGGCTTGCAGCAAGGTTTGTGAGCCCAGGTCGCTGAGCAACATGAAGCCGTGTGTGTCGTCGTGCGCCAAAATCTCAGGTGCAGGAACCTGCGCCGCGCGCAGCAAGCCCGCGACGTGCACAAACGCGGCGTTGTTTTCCAGCTCTGGTGGTGAGTCCATGATCACCCATTGCGCGGCGGCGTCACGCGCGCTGTCCACCCGCAAATAGCGCCGGAAGCTGGCGTCAGCGCTGGCCAGGCGCACGCTGTCTGCGCGCAGGCCGTGCACGCTGGCGGTCTTGTTCAGCCATAACTGGAAGGCGTGTTCACGTTGGGCATTTGGCCATTGCAAAGCGGTCATGGGGTCTGGGCTTGGGTGGCGAGGCAGCGGCGTGTGTGCTGCTGTCGGCATAGGATAATGTCAGCATTCTAGGGGGGCATTGGGGCTTGAGTCGGTACTGCAAAACACCGTTGGCGACGCGCATGTCGGGCTTGTGGCTCACGTTGGTGCCGTTCCTGGGCTCCAGTCAAGCTGCGCACGCGCAGTCAGACGCCTGGGTGTGGAACACGACCTTACCCGGCGCGGCGGTCAAACCAGAATCGCCGCCCGTGTTTGCCTCAGGCGAGCAAGTTGAGGGCCAAACCGATGAATTCGTGACCCTCACGGGTGACGCCCAAGTGCGCCAGCAAGGCATGACCGTGCAGGGCGATGTCATCCACCATGACGCCAACACGCATTGGTTGGATGTGCAAGGCGACGTGCGCGTGCAGGACCAAGGCAACCACTATCGGGGTCCGTCGCTGCGTTTGAATTTGGACACCAACGAAGGCGTGTTTGAGGCCCCGCGGTTTGAGCTGGACAACGGCGGCCGAGGCACAGCAGAGGCCTTGGAGTTTCTGGGCAAAGACCACAGCGCGGCCAAAGGCGTGCGCTACTCGACTTGCCCCATGCCTGCAGGTGGTGCCGATTGGTCACCCGATTGGGTGCTCAGCGCCAGCACCATTGACTTTGATCGCGGCGCGGATGTGGGCACCGCTTGGGGCTCGGTGCTGCGCTTCAAAGGCATTCCGGTCATGGCCAGTCCTTGGATGAGCTTTCCCTTGTCGGATGCGCGCAAAACGGGCTTTTTGCCTTTGGGTGTCAACCTGAGTGACACCAGTGGCTTGGAACTGGTCGTGCCCTATTACTTGAATTTGGCGCCCAACTACGATGCCACGCTCTATCCCCAACTGCTGAGCAAGCGCGGCGTGAATTGGGGCGGCGAGTTCCGCTACCTCTTCCCCACCTGGCAAGGCCAAGTGCGCGCGGATTGGATGGGCACAGATCGTTTGCGCCCAGGCGAGAGCCGCTATGCCTTGAATTGGCGACACCAACAAAGCCTGCGCTTGGGCGAGCAGCCTTGGGGCTTGAGCGTCAACGTCAATCGGGTCAGTGACGACAACTATTGGCGGGACTTTCCCCGCAGCATTTCGGCCCTCACCGAGCGACAGTTGCCCACCGATGTGGTGGCCAGTACGGCGGGCGAGCGTTGGTCGTTTTCTGTTGGCAGCTACCAATGGCAGACCTTGCAGCAACCCGATGCGATCACGCCAGCCTACGACCGCGTGCCGCATTTGAATTGGGATTGGCGACCGCCGCAGGCGCAAAACTACAGCCTCGCTTTGCACAGCGAGTTGACGCGATTTGAAGCGGATCGTTCGGGCTCAGAAAACGGGTGGCGTTGGTTGGGCAACGTCGATTTGGGCCGTCGTTGGAATTGGGGCCCCGGCTTTGTTGCGCCGGCTTTGCGCCTTCAGGCGCGTCAATACCAATCAGATGATCCCTTTGCGCGCAGTGGCGCGCGCCAAGGCAACAGCGCGGCGTCGGTACTCGTGCCTACGGCCAGCGTGGGCGCTGGTTTGGCGTTTGAGCGGGACTTGCAAGACGGTGGTTTGCAAACCTTGGAGCCCCAAGTCTTGTTGGCCTACACGCCCACGGTCGATCAGCAGGGTCTGCCGATCTATGACGCCGCCGCGAAAGACTTCAACTTCTCCAGCGTCTTTTCACCGTTTGAATATTCTGGACAAGACCGCGTGGCCGACAACCAGTCGCTGACTTGGGGGGTTACCAGCCGTTGGTTGCGACCCAACGGGGGTGAGTGGTTGCGCCTGAGCTGGGCACAAAAGCAGCGCTTGCGTCCCTTGACTGTGACTGTGGATGACACCGCGGCCCTGCCCGCGGGGGCCAGCGACTGGCTGTTGGGTGCGGACTGGCGTTACAACGAGCACTGGCAGGCCAGTGCCTTTGCGCAATACGACTTGGACATTGACCGCGTGCGCCGCAGCACGGCCGCCTTGCGCTACAGCGGCGGTGCGTTTCGCAACGCCCAACTGGCTTACAGCTTTCAACGCGACAGCAGCGAATTGTTGGATTTGAGCTGGCAATGGCCACTCAATGACTTGTGGGGTGACCGTGGCCGCTTGTCTGGCGACGGCGGCAATTTGGGCGCGCCGCGCTGGTACAGCGTGGGACGCTTGAACTACAGCTTGCGAGAGCGCAACCTGGTCGATGCCATCATGGGTGTGGAATACGACGCGGGTTGCTGGTTGTCGCGCGTGGCCATCGAGCGCTTGCAAAACAGCAGCACCACGGCCAGCCATCGCTTGTTCTTCCAGTTGGAGTTCAATGGCATGGGGAGCGTGGGCTCCAGCCCCTTGGACACTTTGCGGGACAATGTGCCTTATTACCAAGTGTTGCGCCGCGAGCCCGTGGCGCCCAGTCGCTATGAAAACTACGAATAAGCCGCGAGGCATGAAGCTGGCCTTGAGCGTGTTGGCTTTGACCGCAGCGCTTCAGGCACCTGCCACTTACGCCGAAAACAACATCGCCGCTGTGGTGGGGCGTCAAGTCGTGACGCAACAAGAGTTGCAACAGCGCGTGCAACAAGTGCGCGCGCAAAACGCTGGCCAGGCTTTGCCGGCCGACTTGCCCCGTCAAGTCTTGGAGGTTTTGGTGGCTGAGCGAGCCCAGCTGCAGGCCGCCATGGACATGGGCATCCAAGTCAGCAACCCCGACATTGATCAGGCCCAACAGCGCATCGCTGCGCAAAACGGCTTGACTGTGGTTCAGTTGTTGCAGCGGGTGCAGCAAGACGGTTTGAGCGAAGCGGGCTACCGCCAGCAGTTGCGCGACCAATTGATGGTGCAGCGGGCCCGCGATCGCGTCTTGGATCAGCGCTTGCAGGTCACTGCCACTGACATCCAAACCGCTCTGAATGAAGCGACCAGCCAGCAAGGCCCGCAGACTTTGGAGTTGGCGCAAGTCTTGATTCCGGTGCCTGAAAAAGCCAGTGCCAAGGAACGCGCGCAGGCGCAGGAGCAGGCCCAGCGCATCGCCCAGCGCGCGCAGGCAGGTGAGCGTTTGCTCGACTTGGCTGCCAGTGCGCCCAAAGCGCAAGTCGGCAGCTTGGGGTTGAAGCCGGAGTCGGCATACCCGGCTTTGTTTTTGGAGGCCACGCGCGATTTGCCGGTCGGCGGCGTCACGTCGGTGGTGAGCAGTGGCGCGGGTTTTCACGTGCTGCAAGTCGTGCAGCGTGAGCGCGCCCAAGGCGATTTGAGTGTGGTGCAGACGCAGGCGCGCCACATCTTGCGCCGCGCCCAAACACCCGCGCAGCGCAGCGAAGCGGTGTCCTTGCTGAAGCGCTTGCGTGAAGATATCCAGGCGCGCCGCATCACTTTTGAGGCGGCCGCAGCCAAGTGGGGTGAGGATGGCACGGCGGCGCATGGTGGCGACCTGGGTTGGGCACAGCCAGGGCAATTTGTCCCGGCTTTTGAGGCCGCCATGAATGCCTTGCAGCCCGATGTGTTGAGCCAACCTGTGGAAACCGAATTTGGGGTGCACTTGATTGAGGTCACCGCGCGCCGTCGTGTGCCCATGAATGATGCACAACAGCGCGACTGGGCTGAACGTCGGCTGCGCGAAGTGAAAGGCCAACAGGTCTTGGACGCTTGGGTGCGCGAAGTGCGTGCTGGTGTCTACGTGCACGTTCAAGACCCCGCTTTGCAATGACCAAGCCAGGTGGGCGCCATGTGGCGCGCAAGCGTTTCGGCCAGCATTTCCTCAACGACGCGGGCTTGATAGACGAGATCGTCGCTGCGATTGCACCGCAGGCGCAAGATGCCGTGCTGGAAATTGGCCCTGGTCTTGGGGCCTTGACCCATCCCTTGCTGCGTTGTTTGCCGCGCATGACGGTGGTCGAGCTAGACCGCGACTTGGTGGCGCGTTTGCGCGACAACCCGCAGCTTCATGTGGTGGCGGCGGACGTCTTGACTGTGGACTTTGCGCAGTTGGCCAAAGACTTGGGCTTGGCTCCGGGCGCCTTGCGCGTGGTTGGCAACCTGCCCTACAACATCTCGAGCCCCATTCTCTTTCACCTCTTGCAATACGTGGACGTGGTCCGCGACCAGCACTTCATGCTGCAAAAAGAAGTGGTCGATCGCATGGTGGCTTCGCCGTCGACGGCGGCTTATGGGCGGCTTTCCGTGATGTTGCAGTGGCGTTACGACATGGCGTCGGTGCTGGACGTGCCGCCAGAGGCGTTTGATCCGCCGCCTCAAGTAGACAGTGCGGTGGTGCGCATGGTGCCCAAAGCCGTGCCGCCGCAGGTCGACGAGGCTTTGCTTAGCGAGTTGGTGCGGGTGGCGTTTTCTCAGCGGCGCAAGGTCTTGCGCCACAGTCTGGGTCAGTGGTTGGCGCAAAAAGGCGTTGAGGTGGAATTCGATTGGCGTCGCCGAGCCGAGGAGGTCGCCGTTGACGAGTATGTGGCCCTGGCGCAGCTGGTGTCCCGAGGGGCGGGGCGGGCATGAAAAAACCGCCAGCAGGCGGTTTTTGGGTAAGGGCGCAGAACGCGTTTAGGCGGCAGCAGTCCAATAGCCAGCGTTGAAGGGGCTGCTCATGCGCAACGCCAGCGGGCTGACATCCACCAGCTTGTCGGTGGGCATGGGCTCATCGCTGTCGCTGACCACCGTTTCGCCTTGCGACGCACGCGCCACGGCAAACGAGTAGAAACAACGGAAAGCCACTTTGCGGTCTGACCAGTAATCGGCGGCGTCGCGGAAGATGTCCAGCAATTGCTCGCGGGCCTCTTTGTCAAATTTGCCGTGTGAGGGGATGTGCTCCAAGACCACGACAAAGCCGGTTTGCGGCCCCGATTTGTGGATGGTGCTGGTCAGTGCGTCATACAGCGCGTCGAAGTTTTTGTTCGAGCCAGCCGGCAACGTGTACTGTGCAGCGAGCGCGTCCAGCACTTCTTGCTTGTTTTGTGCTTGGCCAGCGTTGGCGTACAAAAAGTGGTGACCCAAGGCCTGAGCTGCTGCTTGCAATTCGGGCACGCGGAAGGCGCGAATCGATTGAACGATGTTGGTGCGAACCGTGCGGAGAGGGGCGTCCATGGCGACTGTTTCTTTCTGTTGATGATCCGTTCGCGCCGCTCACTGCGGCAGTGGACCTTGAATCGGTCGGAAACTGCTGTAGTGGTCGTCGCTGTAATAACACTCTTGGGGGGCTTGGGTCTGAAGCCCCCCACAAACAACGCGGCGTGCGCCTCGGTGGTTCAAGCCAGGGGTTGGCACCGTGTATTCCCGGTAGTACCCGCGCTTGTGGGGCGGCAGCAACCGCTCTCGGTTGCCAAACACCGTCCCGTCCTTTTCGAAAGGAAAAGGGCCACCTTGCGCAATCAACCTCCCCACGCGCTGCCCCTCGGCGGGCAGATTGGCCCAGGTCAATGGCGCTGTGGTCGGTGACGGCGTCGGTTGGCGAAGCGACTCGTTCGAGCCGAACCACGTGGCCACCACCAGCACCAACAGGGCCAAGACCCAGCGCAGCGAGCGCTTGGATGTTGTCATGTTTGCAAGTTGTGCTTCTGATCCCAGTTCCAACCTGTGCTGCACCGCAACTCAGGGTAAACCCTAGATTCAGGGCAGCAAGTGTGCATCAAGCGTCATCAAAACGCAATAGTTGCTTGTGCAATTTCCCAGGGTTTTTCCTAGGGTGTTGACATTCACCGACGCTTATGGACGCAGAGTGCCTCAAAGCACCCCAGCGCCATGAGTGGTCAACCCGCCTCAGCCTTGATGTGCGGCGGCTGCATTGGCGTCGGCGACGGTCAAGGCCGTCATGTTCACGATGCGGCGCACGGTGGCGCTGGCGGTCATGATGTGCACCGGTTTGGCCGCGCCGAGCAACACTGGGCCCAAGGCAATGCCGCCGCCTGCGGCAGTCTTAAGCAAGTTGTAAGCGATGTTCGCTGCATCGATGTTGGGCATGACCAACAGGTTGGCTTCGCCCTTGAACAAGGCGTCGGGCATCAGCCGCTCGCGTGCGGGGCCGTCCAAGGCCACGTCACCGTGCATCTCGCCATCGACCTGCAGGTCCGGGGCCAGCGTTTGCAGCAGCGCCAGGGTTTCGCGCATTTTGATGGCGCTGGGTGCATTGGACGAGCCGAAATTGGAGTGCGACAGCAAGGCCACTTTGGGCGTGATGCCAAAGCGACGGATTTCCTCGGCCGCGGCCAAGGTGATCTCCGCCAGCTGTTCGGCGTCGGGGTCAATGTTGACGTGGGTGTCGACGATGAAGACTTGACGCCCGGGCAAGATCAAGCCGTTCATGCAGGCGTAGACCTTGGCGTCGGGTTTTTTGCCAATCACTGGGTCGATGTAGTCCAGGTGCGCGTGGGTCGACGACCATGTGCCGCAAATCATGCCGTCGACATGGCCAAACTCCAGCAGCATGGACGCGATCAAGGTCAGGCGGCGACGCATGTCGATCTTGGCCAGTTGTTGGGTGACGCCGCGGCGCGCGGTGCGCTGGTGGTAGGCGCGCCAGAAGGTTTCGTAGCGCGGATCGTCCTCGACGTCGACCAAGTCAAAGTCAACACCTTCACGCAAGCGCAGGCCGAAGCGTTCGATGCGCTTCAAAATGTGTTTCGGCCGACCAATCAGCGTGGGGCGGGCGAGTTTTTCGTCGACCACCACTTGCGCGGCGCGCAAGACGCGTTCGTCTTCGCCTTCGGCGTAGGCCACGCGCTTGGCGCTGGCGTTGCGTGCCGCCGCGTAGACGGGCTTCATGATGGTGCCCGCCGCGAACACAAAGGCGCGCAGGCGCTCCATGTAGGCGTCCCAATCGGTGATCGGGCGTGAGGCCACGCCACTGTCTTGCGCTGCGCGTGCCACGGCTGGCGCGATTTGCATCATCAAGCGGGGATCAAAGGGTTTGGGAATCAGGTACTCCGACCCAAACGACAAGGTCTCGCCCGCATAGGCACGCGCCACCACGTCGCTTTGCTCGGCCTGCGCCAACTCCGCGATGGCGTGCACCGCAGCCACTTCCATGGCGTCGTTGATGGTGGTTGCGCCCACGTCCAAGGCGCCTCGGAAGATGTAGGGGAAGCACAAGACGTTGTTGACTTGGTTGGGGTAGTCAGAGCGCCCGGTGGCCATGACGGCGTCATCGCGAACCGATTTGACCTCGTCGGGCAAGATTTCGGGTGTGGGGTTGGCCAGCGCAAAGATGATGGGTTGTTTGGCCATGCGCGCGACCATGTCCGCTTTGAGCACACCGCCAGCGGAGAG
>JALRFN010000324.1 GCA_023268425.1 Burkholderiaceae bacterium
GCTGGTACATCGCTGCTTTCGATGATGCCGCCACCCAGGCACACCTCGCCGTCGTAGAGCACGGCACTTTGCCCAGGCGTGACCGCCCATTGGGGCTGAGGAAAGTTCAGCGTGAAACCTTGCAAGTCGGTGGCTTGCAGCGCGCATGCGGCATCGCTTTGGCGGTAGCGGGTTTTGGCGCCCAGTTCGCCCGCGGGTACTGCGCCCGAAACCCAGCTGGCTTGGCCCACAGCCACGCAGCGCGAAAGCAACCAGGGGTGGTCGTGGCCTTGCACCACCCACAGCGTATTCGTGTGCGTGTCTTTGTGGGCAACAAACCAAGGTGAATGCTCACTTGCTCCTTTGACCCCGCCAATGCCTAAGCCTTGGCGTTGACCCAAGGTGTAAAACGACAGGCCTTGGTGCTCGCCCAAGACGCGCCCTTGGTCATCGCGAATGGGGCCTGGGGCTTTGGCGATGTAGCGGTTCAAGAAGTCGCGAAATGGCCGCTCGCCGATGAAGCATATGCCGGTGGAGTCTTTCTTCTTGGCGTTGGGCAAGCCAATGGCCTCCGCGATGCGGCGCACCTCGGTCTTGTGGGTGGTGTGCAGCGGAAACAGGCTTTTGGACAACTGCGCTTGGTTCAGGCGGTGCAAAAAGTAGCTTTGGTCCTTGCTGGGGTCCGCACCGCGCAGCAATTCAAAGCGCTCGGTATTTGGGTTGTGGCGCACGCCGGCGTAGTGGCCGGTGGCGATTTTCTCGGCGCCCAAGCGCATGGCGTGGTCCAAGAAGGCTTTGAACTTGATTTCGGCATTGCACAAGATGTCGGGGTTGGGTGTGCGCCCGGCTTGGTATTCGTCCAAAAACGAGGCGAACACGCGGTCCTTGTATTCGGTGGCGAAGTTGACGTGTTCCAGGTCGATGCCAAGCACGTCGGCCACGCTGGCCGCGTCCAGCCAGTCTTGACGTGACGAGCAGTACTCGCTGTCGTCATCGTCTTCCCAGTTTTTCATGAAGATGCCGATCACTTCATGACCAGCTTGCCTCAACAAGTAGGCGCTGACGGCCGAGTCCACCCCGCCCGACAAGCCCACAACCACGCGATGTTTCATGTTTTTTAATCAGGCGGTTACGCCATTCAATCTGTCCGTCTGCTGCCAGCGCGCAGCCTGAGTTTATCGCGTGCAAGTGCGCATCGAATGCGGGCACGCGCATGCTTTGCTCGTGATGTGCCTTCTGTTAGCCCAGGTTAATTGTCAATGTGACAAAATAGTGACAAATATAGCGAAAACAAGATGCCGATAGCGCTTCACATTGTGAAGCGCTCGCTCCCCCCGGTGAGGTTAGGTTTGTGAAGAGTTGGTTGAAAAATCGCCGCCCCAGCGGGGCGGTCTTGGTTGTGCTTTTGACGGTCATTCCCGCGTCGTTGATGCTGTTTTGGGGCGCCAAAAATCACCTTGAATGGTTGCTGCAAGGTGCTGGGGCCAGTGCGCTCTACACCGTTGGGACATTGCTGTTGTTTGCTGCGTGGGGTAACAAGTACACGAGCCTCGTGTTGGGGGTACCTTTGCTGCTGTTCATGATGGCTGTGCAAGTCCTGCGCGTGGTTTCTTTTCGCATTCAAGGTCAGCCATTCAACGAATCGTTTTTCTTTCACTTTTCTTTGGATGTGCTGACACAAGTCGGCGCTGCGTTCCTGCCCTTAATCGTGGCCGGTATCTTGGCATCGCTCGTGGTTGGGTTTTGGCTCTATCGGGTCTTGTCCCTCGAGCGGCAGCTAGGATCGCGGTGGGTGGTCCTTGGATTCGGTTTGTCCCTGGTGGGGGTGGTTGCTGACCCTGACGTTCGACGGGGCATGGATTATTGGCTTCAGCAAAAGGATTTGAGAGCGTTGGCACTCAAGGCGGACAAGCGCTTGGCCGATCCGAGATTGGTCGAGTTGGGCTTGCAGACCAAGCATTTGTCGACCCCTTACGCACCTGATTTGAATGATCTTCGGCCCAAAAATTTGGTATTCATTTATTTGGAAAGCCTAGAGCAAGCATTTTTTGATGAACGCTTGTTTCCCGGCTTAATGCCCAATCTGAATGCCTTGAGAGCAGAGGGGCGCAACTATGTACGCGTAGACCAAACTCAGGGCGCAGGATTCACCATCGCGGGTGTCGTCGCATCGCAATGCGGGACACCGCTTTTGCCCATCGGCCAGAGCGCTCACATCAACGGCAATGATTGGTTGAGCGGGGGCTTTTTGAGCCGTGCTACGTGTTTGGGCGATATCTTGAGCGCAAACGGTTATCACCAAGTATTCATGGGCGGGGCGAGCGTTGAATTCGCTGGCAAGGGACCGTTTCTAAAAGCCCACGGTTACAACGAGGCTTGGGGCAAAGCAGACTTAGGCAAGAGGGTGTCAGACGAGGCCATTGAAGGTTGGGGCTTGTATGACGACGCTTTATTTGCATTAGCTGCGGCCACATTCAAACAACTGAGTGCACAACAACAACCTTTTAATTTGTCTGTGCTGACCTTAGACACGCATTTGCCAGCAAGGCCATCGCCCTCATGTCGGCGCTATCAGAACCGTGATGATGCTGATTTGCATGCCGCACACTGCACTGACCAGATTGTGGGGGGGTTCATCAGGCAGTTGAAAGCAACCGACGCTTGGTCAGATACCGTCGTGGTGATATTCAGTGACCATTTGGCCTTTCCCGCCGTAACCGATCACCTGTTGCCCAGGAACTATGCGCGGCAATTGACGTTCACCGTCATCAATGGGGGTACGGTTGGCGAAGTGGAAACGCCGGGCACGCACATGGATGTGGCGCCAACGGTTTTGAGTCATTTGCAGATTTCGGTGGCGGAGGACTTCTTCTTGGCGGGCAAGAATTTGGATTTACTGGGTCAGCGCAGCCGTGTATGGCAAGGCTCGACAAGCCTTGAACGCCTGAATTGGTTGCGCGTGATCAACTCTAGTGTCCTGTCTGATGATCACAATTTTTGTCGCAACAGACCTCAAGTTGAAGCACGACTAGACGCCTTACAGGTTAGCGGGCACAAGGTGACGCTGAGGCATCAAGGATGGGCGTTACAGTCAGGGGAATTTGGGCAGAAGTACGCATACGTTGCACAGTTGGCCAAGGATGCATCGGTACTTCAGCAAGGCACGGTGACCCACGAGCAATTGGAGGCTTATGTTGCTGAATACCAGGCCAGTCAATTGGGGCAAGAGCAAGCTCCCTTGCTGCTCGTGGTGACTCGAAGTGAACACCTTCCCGCGCAAATCAGGGCGCAGCTGGGGGCCGCGGACGGCCGCATGAGCATTGTGCTGTTGGACCCAAACGCCAAAGTTCTGATCCACAGTGTTGCGTCAAGCCAAAACTTGAATCAGGCGTTTCTCGATATGGATAACTGTCCAAGCGTGTTGGCGCAGCCGCGAGATGTCACCCATGTCTGTCTGAGCGAGCAATCGGCGCTGTTGCCTGTGGCCACCCGAGGGGCGTCTGGTGAGGTGGAGAGCATCCGCATCCCGTTGGTCTACGTCGGTGAAAATTTGACTTACCGAGCGGAGCTTAAGCGCAATCCGCTCGGGCAATGGGTGGTTCACCGTCCGGAACAGTTGGCACAAAGTCCAACTGGGTCAAAGTTGGCGAAATTGCGTTGTGGAGCGACATTCACCGGCAAAGATCTGTTGATGCCCCTGATCCTAGACGGCGATCATCAACTTCGCGCGCGCCTGCCCCTGATGGAGCAATCCAGCGATGGGACGTCATTTGTGTTTGCGCACCGACCGTTGCAAGCGCTGCCCTGAAGCGAGGCGTCAAGGACCCGCACTGGTTTGAATTGTCGCGTGGGGGCGTTTACAGCGCAAAGCGCAGGGTCATGATCACACCCGTGGCAATGACCAGGCCGCGAATCCATGCCGTGGGCAAGCGTTTGGCCCATTTCGCCCCCGCATAGCCGCCAGCCGTGGTGCCCAGCGCCATCAACAAAGCCGCAGGCCAGCTCACGGCGCCAGCGGCCGCAAACGCGGCAATCGAGGACAGGGCCAGCACCAAGGAGTTGAGGTTTTTCAAGCCGTTGGCGGTGTGCAGGTGGCGCTCGCCAACGAGTCCGTACAGCGCCATCAACAAAATGCCCAGGCCGCCGTTGAAATAACCGCCGTAAATGCACACCAGCAACAAACCGGGCACGCGCCAACGCTGGTGTTGCGCGCCCTGCGTGTGGCGGGTCAGCCGAGGCCCAAAGGCAAACAGCAGGGTCGCGCCGCCCAGCAACCAAGGGATCAAGCCGACAAACAGCTTTTGGGGCGTCACCAACAGCAGCAACGCACCCAGCAAGCCCCCGATGGCCGCAGTGACCACCTCAGCGCGCAAGAGGCGGCGCGGCAGCGCAGCCAATTCGGGCTTGAAGCCCAGCACGCTGCCTGCGTAACCTGGCATCACGGCCACTGCGCTGGTGGCATTGGCGACGATGGGCGGAATGCCCACCGCCACCAGCGCCGGGAAAGTCAAAAAGCTGCCGCCACCGGCGACCGCGTTGAGCGCACCCGCACCCACTGCCGCGATCAGCAGCAAGGCGATGTCTGCCGGGCTCACCCTTTGATCTCCGGGTTGGCCACGCTGGGGTGGGTGAACAAGGCGTCCAGAGGAAAGCGCTGGCCGCGCAGGTGATCTTGCACGCACTGCCAGACCATGGGGCCGCGGTGGCGGTCTTGGCTGGCTTCGATTTCGGCGGGCGTCATCCACACGGCGCGCACGATGCCCTCATCCAGCTTCAAGGTGGGTTGCAGCGCGCCCACCTCGCCGCAGAACGCGAAGCGCAAATAGGTGATGTCGTGTTGGCCCCCGCGCGCTTGGCGGTTGCGTGTCATGTAAACCCCCAGCACATGCGTGGGGGTGAAGGCGTGGGCGGTTTCTTCGAGTGCTTCGCGCATGCAGGCTTGGATCAAGCTTTGTGTGCATTTAAGAGCTTATATTTTGACACTGGAGTAAATCTTACACTTGGTTTGCCAATTATTAGAACTTCTGTAGATCATGGAACTGCAAAAGAATTAGTTGGTAAAAAGGATAAAATATCAAAACCT
>JALRFN010000346.1 GCA_023268425.1 Burkholderiaceae bacterium
AGATCCATGTTGTCCAGGGTGATCTGACCCATTTGGGCGCGGTAGAGCCCGGACAACAAGCGCAACAACGTCGACTTTCCAGAGCCAATCGGGCCCAATATGCCAATCCGCTCACCTCGTCTGATTTGAAGGGCGGGGATCTGCAAGGCGGCCTCGCCTCCGGGATACCCGAAGGCCAAATCCTTGATGGTGAAGTTGCCCCCAATGCTGCTCGGCAACAACGGCCTTGGGACGCCATGGTGGTCTGTCTCCAGTTGGTAGACTTTTTCCAAGCCCTCCAATGCAGCAAGCGAGTTGGCGTGTTGGCTCAGGATCGTGGGGATTTGCATCACCGGCTGCAACAAGCGGCCGCTCAAGATAGAGCAAGCGATCAAACTCCCCATCGTCATCTCGCCCTGAACAACCATCAGTGCGCCCACTGAAACGGTTCCGGTGTATGCCACTTGATGCAAAAACCCGGTGACATAAGTGATGGATTCGTTGGTGTGCCGCAGCCGCAAATCATCAACCATCGACTGGGTGTTGATGTCCAGCCAACGAGACAAAAATTTCCAACCTCCCGCACCCGCTTTGATCGTCTCGACACCTTCGACCGCTTCAACCAATAGGCCCATTTTTTTGTTGGCCGAGGCCATGCCGCTTTTGGCGTAGTCGGTGAGTTTTTTGCGCCCCGAGAGACCAACCAATATCGCAACAGAGCCGACCACAAGCGGCACCGCGGAGACATAAGGGTGTCCGATCAACCCAATCAGAACAATGAATATGAGCCCCATCGGCAAATCAATGAGCGTGAACAGCGTCGTCGTCGTGTAAAACGAGCGGATGGCTTCATACCCTCTGAGTTGGGCGGCAAGGCTCCCCACCGAGCCCGGAAACTGGTCAACCCGGACGGCCAACAGCCTTTGGAAGATACTTCGAGAGATCCGTTCGTCGACCCCTAGGGTCACAGAGTCCATGATCTTCGACCGTGCGAACTTGAGAACGATGTCCAAAACCAAGACCAATGCAACGCCACTGAGCAGCACGAACAAGGTGCCGGTGGCCCCTGTCGGAATCACGCGGTCGTAAACCTGCATCGAAAACAAAGACACGGCTAACGCGAACATGTTGATCACCACCGTCGCAACGCCAGCGTCGATCAGCGTTGAGCGGTGTCGTGTAAACGCGGACTTGAACTGGTCGATGAACGTTTGGTGGTCTGTGTCGTGTTCGTTCGCAATTGGGCGGGTTCGATACGTTTTGCTGTCACGGCTGATCTCATCCAACCACACATCACCCGACTCCTGCCGAAACAACCACGCGCCGTCAGCCCGGTGATTCAGAATCAGCCCCCAGCCAAGCGCTGGCGACTTGTGCAACAAGGGCATTTGTGCGGGATCCAGTGTTTGCATGGTCACGAGCGGACTGAAGCCGATGCGGGTGCACAGATTGTTGAGCGCATCGCCATCTGTCAATTCACCCGTGATCGTTGCAAACGCGCTCTCTAGTCGGAGCACATCTACCGCCACGCCCTGCGCCCTTGATAGAGCGCCAAAGGCCCACGCGAGCTCTAATTTATCTTTCATATGTGTTTCTCAGTCATAACAGCGCGTCAATCATTGATGGCGCCACTCGCACGGGTCTTGTGGTTTCCAACTGGCACCGCCTGCGGCGCGTTCGCAGGTTCTGCTTTTGCAGCCTCTGCACCGGCTTGTCGGACCGCATCCATGCCTACCGCGAGGAAGCTTTTGTGCCATTCATCTGTGAGTCTTGCGGGGCCCTCAGTGGCCGACTGCATCAGTTCCAACTCTGCAAGCGTTGCCACCCAAGTGACTTGCACATCTAGCAAGGACTGCTGCCCCTGATTGAGCTCATGCAACTGCGTCAATACCTCTTGCCATGACTTTCTGCCAGCCACAAATTGCCGGCGATACGAGCGGAGTAGCGATTCAGACGCGGCCACGCTAGGCCGCCATGAGGCAGCGAGTTTTTCGGCGCGTTGAATGGCCTGGATTTTGGCGTCAAGGTTTTCACGCGCCTCGCGCGCAGTGGGTTGCGCTGCGAATGAAAAAGATGGCGCCCAAAGGCGTGACGACCCAGAGTGATGGGCTTTGGCTCAGCCGGGTCGAGCGCGCTGGATCACTGGAGGGCTTGGCCCAATGGATGGGCAGGCAGCAAGTGCGCCGGTGGCGATGGGGTCGGCTGCTTGGCTCTGATGAGCGTGGCCTGCGGCGGCGAC
>JALRFN010000387.1 GCA_023268425.1 Burkholderiaceae bacterium
GGCGTGGGCGTGATGATTGGCCCCATCTTGGGCCCCAGCCTAGGCGGTTGGTTGACCGAGATGTACAACTGGCGCTGGGTGTTTTACATCAACCTGCCCTTTGGCATCTTGACCTGGGTGGGCCTGGCCGTTTACGTCAGCGAAACCCCGATAGACCCCAAGCGCCGCTTTGACCTGGTGGGCTTCACGCTGCTGGCCCTGGCCATTGGTTGTTTGCAATTGTTGCTGGATCGCGGGCATTCGCTGGATTGGTTCGCCAGCGCGGAAATCACGGCAGAAGCGGTGATTGCGGCCACGGCCTTCGCGATGTTCCTGGTGCACATCTTCACCGGCGAACACACCATCGTCGAGCCTGCGCTGTTTCGCGATCGGAACTACGCGGTGGGCTTGGTGTTCATCTTTGTGGTGGGCATCATTTTGCTGGCCACCATGGCCTTGCTGCCCCCGTTGATGCAGGGCGTGATGGGCTACAAAATCGTCGACATTGGCCTCTTGCTGGCCCCGCGGGGCATCGGCACCATGTTGACCATGATCATCGCCGGGCGACTCACGGGCCGCGTCAGCCCGCGCAGCATGATCATGGCTGGGCTCTGTTTCACCGCCTTGTCGATGTGGGAAATGACCCACTTCGGCCCCTTCGTGCAGGGCTGGGACGTGGTGCGCACCGGTTTGATCCAAGGTGCAGGCTTGGGCCTGATGTTTGTGCCCTTGTCCACCGTGGCGTTTGCGACTCTGGCGCCCCATTACCGCAACGAGGCCACCGCGCTGTTCAGCTTGATGCGCAACATCGGCAGCAGCATTGGCATTTCCATCGTCATCACCTACTTGGCCCAACGGGTGCAGGCCAACCACGCCGAGTTGGCCGGTTTCATCAACCCCTTTGCGTGGAGCTTGCGCAGCGGCATGGGCGCGGTCCCTGGCTTGAACCCCGCACAAAGCTTGGCCTTGATCAATGGTGAAGTCAGCCGACAAGCCGCCACCCTGGCCTACCTGCACGACTTTCATTTGATGATGTGGGTGACCCTGGCTGCCCTGCCCCTGGCCTGGCTGCTGCGCGACCCGCGCAAGCAGGCGTCGCCTGGACCGCACGTGGCCGCCGCCGAATAAATGCACGCCCCCATGTCCGGCGCGGACATGGGGCAGACCGCATAATGCGCCCCCATGCGCATGCTCATTGACTTTCTTCCCATTGGCCTGTTTGTACTGGTCTACAAGCTCCAAGACATTTATGCGGCCACCGCTGTGCTGATGGCCAGCACCGTGGCGCAAATGTTGTTGATTCGGCGCATCGAGGGCAAGTTGTCCAAGATGCACCAAGCCACGCTAGCACTGATCTTGGGCTTTGGCGCGCTGACTTTGGTGTTGCACAACGAAGACTTCATCAAATGGAAGCCCACGGTGCTTTACATCGGCATGTCACTGCTGCTGGCCGGCGCCGCGCTGCTGGGGAAGAAAAACCCCTTGCAAAGCCTATTGGGCACGCAACTGAGCTTGCCCAGCCCTGTGTGGTCGCGGCTGACTTGGGCGTGGGTGGCGTACTTTGCCTTCATGGGGGCGATCAACGCCTACGTCGCCCACTACTTCACCACCGACGAATGGGTGGACTTCAAGATTTGGGGTTACATCTTCCCGGTGGTCTTCATCTTGGCGCAAGCGGTTTACGTATCGCGCCACATGCAAGGCAAGGACAGCGAGGCGGAAGATGCTTGAAGTCACCGCCTCGGCTTTGGAGCAGCGCTTGCGCGAGCGCTTTGCCCCCACCCAACTGAGCGTTCAAGACGAGTCCGCCGCCCACGCGGGCCACATGGAGTCCAGCGCCGCCCACGGCACCCACTTTCGCGTGCGCATCAGCAGCAGCGCTTTCCAGGGGGTGAGCCGGGTTCAGCGCCATCGGCTTGTGTATGATGCCCTCGACGATTTTTTCGCCGCAGGCTTGCACGCCTTGGCCTTACAAACCGAGCAGCCTGCCGACTGAACCGGAACCTTTGCAGCCCCCTGGGCTCAAAGGTTTTTCTTTGACTTTCACAGAGCCAACTTCTTCCATGAAACACACCTTGATCGCCCTGAGCCTGTTCGCTGCAGGCACTGCGATGGCGCAAAACGTTGCTGTCGTCAACGGCAAACCCATTCCCTTGGCCCGCATGAGCATGCTGGAGCGCCAGGTCACCGAAGCCGGTCAGAAAGTGACCGATGAGATCAAACAAAAAATCCGCGACGAACTGGTCACTCGAGAAATCTTCGTGCAAGAAGCCTTGGCGCGTGGCCTGAACAAAAGCCCCGAGTTTGTTGACCAGATGGAACTGGCCCGCTCCAGCTTGCTGATCCGCCAGCTGGTGGCCGATGAAAAGGCCAAGCACCCCATCACCGACGCACAAATCAAAGGCGAGTACGACCGCGTGGTCGGTGCCATGAATGCCCAGGAATACAACGCCAGCCACATCTTGGTGGAAGACGAGGCCAAGGCCAAAGACCTGATCAAACAAATCCAAGGCGGTGCAGACTTTGCCGAACTGGCCAAGCAAAACTCCAAAGACCCCGGTTCTGGCGCCAATGGCGGCGCGCTGGACTGGGCCACGCCAGACAGCTACGTGCCGGAGTTCTCTGGCGCGATGGTCAAGTTGGCCAAAGGCGAAGTCACCAGCGAGCCAGTGAAAAGCCAGTTTGGCTGGCACATCATCAAACTGATGGACACCCGCAAAGCCGCCGCGCCGGACTTTGCTCAAGTCAAAGACGCCGTGCGCAAGTCCTTGGAGCAACGCCAGATGGCCGAGTTCGAAGGCAAGCTGCGCAAAAACGCCCGCATCCAGTAAGTTCCCGATGCCGGATCGAACGCACCTTTGGGTGCGTTTTTTTATGCTCAGACAGCCGCCAAGACTTCGGCCAGCTCAAAACCAGCCAGCATCAAAGGTTGATGCAGCATATAAACCAACAAGCTGTGGCGACCCATGAAACGCACGACGCGCGACAAAGCGCCCTCGCCACGCCAGCCACTCCAGGCCGAGCGCTCGCGTGACCACCACCACGCCCCCACGGCAACGCCCAGCAACATGACGCCCCACCAAGGCGCCAGCGGTGCGTAGTCTTCGGTGTGGGGCTTGTGACTGACCCAACCCAACACATTGCCCGGTGGTGCATTGAACCAAGTCTGCCAGGCCGCGTCGTGCAACCCAGCTGGCACCCACCAAGCTGAGCTCCAGATCAGCACGCCCAGCACAGCCCAGGCCCAAGGCCCGAGCGACAGGGACTTGAGCGCGCGGGTCAGCAACCACATCAAGGCAAAGGCGTGCAAGACCCCGAAATAAATCCACGTCTGCGGAAATGACACATACGAGCTGGCGCTCACCAATACCGCGCACCCTGCGACCTGTGCCCAGCGCCGCCAAAACGCCGCCGCAGTTTGACCACCACGCCACGCCAAGGCCTGCGACAGCCCGGCCGTGAACATGAACAGGCTGACGATGCTGGCACGCTGCACCGTCCAAAACGGATCAGCCAGCATTTGCCAGCGCGCCCAGCCATACCAATTCAAATCGAAGCAAAAGTGATAGCCGATCATCCACACCACGGCCACCCCGCGCAGCGCGTCGACCCAAGCCGTGCGCGGCGCGACCCCACTCATGCGCGGGCGGCCTCCAAGAACAATGCGGCCAAAGCCTCGGGGGCATTGACCATGGGATCGTGACCGATATCCATGGCGCGATAACGCCATGATGCATCCGCCTTGACCCGCGCCCGGCTGACATCCAACAAGCCCAACGACGGGTTGACGCAGTCAATGAAGGTGCGCGGCAGCGCTGCCAAAGCCGCGTCGTCCACCTGCACGGGAGAACGAAACACACCCAAAGGTTGTGGCGTCTGGCGGCGGTTGACCCAATCGCGATCCGAACCATCCAGACCGAACACCGAGGCATCGGGCGCGGGCAAAAACACGCCTCCTCCGAGGGTCATGCCGACTTCCACGCGCTGTTCGGCCAAATCTGGGGCCATCAAGTCATACCAAGATTCGCCGTTGCGCGGTGTGTGCGCGTCCAGAAACACCAAGTGCTGCAGCAACTCGGTGCGCCCTTGCCGCTGCATGGCACCCACGACCCCCGTCATGACCAAGCCGCCATAACTGTGACCGACCAAGACGATGCGGCGCAGTTCCTCCGCCTCAATCAGCCCCAGCACGTCTTGCACATGCGTTTTCAGCGTGATTTGAGCGCCAAGCAAATGCCGCCGCTCGCCCACGCCTGTGAGGGTGATGGCGTGACTCTCAAAGCCCGCCGCGTGCAAATGCGGACGCACCCGCGACCAGCACCAGGCGCCGTGCCAAGAACCGTGGATCAACAAAAAAACCGCTTGATCAGAAATAACCATGGTGAGAAGCTCGCTGGCAAATCAGGGAGAACAAAATGAAAAACAAAGACAATCAAGTCTACGCCGCACTGGGTCAATCGATTGTCGCGATGCAACGTGAATTGGGCTTTGGCAGCCTGGCGAAGCGCGACATGGAGTTGATGATTTTTCACCACATGCGGCAGTTGAGCGTTTTTGACGGGCTCGACAACTATGGCTTGGCCAATGCGTTGAAGGTCCCTGAGTCGCGCATCAAGACGCTGCGACTTGCCGCTTTTTTGAAACACGACGCGGCCGACCGCGACGCCATCCTCAAACGCGTGTTCGCGCGCCTAGCGGACCCAAAGCACCACCCACAGGTGCGCGATCAACAAATCGAAATCTCCGTCGAAGATCCGGTTGAACGTCGAGAACTTGAAAAAGCCCTGAAGGACATCGGCTCCCATGCGGATTACCGGTTCAACGCCGAATTGTTGCGCGTCGACCCCGTTCGACTCTTGGCACTCATGAGCGAGTACTTGGGCAGCTCGGCGCAAAGACAGATGAACGACTTGCTCAGCACCATTGCTATCGATGACAAAGCCAATGCCGAACAACTCAAGCAAGCGAAAACCTGGGGTGAAAAATTGAAGGCGCTCAAAGACATGGCCCTGGATGGCTCCGCGCTTCTTGGCACCGTCATCAGCGCAGCCCAGCTCTATGTGTCGTTAGTGACTTGAGCGGCCAATCACGCGCGCCGCAACTTGCCCACACCCGTCCACATCGCCACTGCGACCAAACCCAACACGACGCCAAAGACCGAAGTGATCACCGCTTGCGCCAACCAGTCGACCGCGCCGGCCATGGCCCACCAGCCTTCCAGCAGGTGATGCAAGGGCCCCAAGCCGTGCAGCACGATGCCGCCACCCACCAGGAACATGGCCACAGTGCCCAGCACCGACAAGGTTTTCAACAGGGCGGGAGCCAACCACAGCAAACCGCGACCAATCGCTTGAGCCCAAGCGGACTCGCGCTTGAACATCCACAAGCCCATGTCGTCCAGCTTGACGATGACCGCCACCAAGCCGTAGACGCCGACGGTGATGATCAGCGAGACCACCACCAAGGTCAGCGCCTGCGTCAGCAAGGGGGCTTCGGCCACGGTGCCCAAGGCGATGGTGATGATCTCGGCAGACAAGATGAAATCGGTGCGCACCGCGCCTTTGACGCGG
>JALRFN010000425.1 GCA_023268425.1 Burkholderiaceae bacterium
GACCGCAACTGTCGCGTGCACGGGTGCAACTTGGCAAGCCCCTTGGGCCATGGCGCGCGCAACGGCCTCACTGACCGCACCGTGGTCGGCAAGAAGTGCGCTCGGCACGCGCAGCAGTTCTTGTTTGGCGGCGTTGCTGTAGCTGACCACGCCGCGTTCAAACCAAGCCGATGAACCGCTCAAGTCGGTGCAGGCCGCAGCGATCATGCCCCCAGTGCAGCTTTCGGCCGTGGCCATTTGCCAGCGCAGAGATTGCAAACGATTGGCCAGCTCGGCGACCAAAGACGCGGTGTGGTTCATGTCCACAAGCGCTCCACGATCGCCAGTGTCAGCAAGGTCAACAAGGCGGCCACGAGGTCGTCCAGCATGACGCCCCAACCGCCCCGCCAGCCAAAGCCCTTGAAGGCGCGATCGGCCCAGGCGGTGGGGCCAAACTTCACGGCATCAAAAAAGCGAAACACAGCAAAGGCCAACAGCTGTGAGGCAAAACTGCTGGGTTGTATGACCCACAGAATCAACCAAAACGCGACGATTTCGTCGGCCACCATGTGGCTGGAATCGCTTTGCCCCATGTGCTGCGCCGTCACCGTGCAGGCCCACCAGCCGAGCAGCGTGCTGCCGATGATGATCAGTGCCCACTGCCAGTCGCTCATGCCCCAGCCCAGCAAAACAAAGCTCAGCCACGCCCACAATGTCCCCGCAGTGCCAGGTGCAACCGGACTCAAGCCCGAACCAAAGCCCAGCGCGATCAGGTGTTCGGGGCGCGCCAACATGAAACGCAGGCTGGGGCGTGTGTTGGCTCGCGATGTGGGGTCACCTTTGACGGCGACGTCGGTGAACTCAGGTGGGGCGCTCATGCGGCGATTGTCCGCGCAATTGCGGCTCAAGCGAAGTGGTCAAAACCCTGCAACGGGCTGGTCGCTTGCAGACCACTGGCGCTTTGCCAGTGCAGCCCGGGCGTAGAGGTGATGTGGCCGATGCGAGTCAAGGGCACATCGAGCTGCCTCCCAAGCGCTGCGACCGCCGCGCGTTGGTGCGCGGGCGCGGTGAACAACAGCTCGTAGTCGTCGCCCCCAGAAGCCGCCAGTGTCCAGGCCTCTGGCGCCGGGAGTTGGCGCAGCACCGTCGATAAAGGCAATGCCTCCAAGTCCACTTGGGCACCACAAGCACTGGCCTTCAACAGGTGGGGCAGATCGCCCGCGAGCCCATCCGACAAATCCATGGCCGCGGTGGCAACGCCGCGCAAGGCCAGACCCAAGTCGACGCGCGGGCTGGGGCGCTCCAAGCGCTGCCGCAGGTAGGCCTGGTCGGCATCAGACCAAGGTGACAAGGGTGGTTGCAGCGCGTGTTGCAAAGCCAGTCGCGCATCACCGATGGAGCCGCTGACATAGATGTCGTCACCGACTTGTGCGCCGTCGCGCCGCAGGGCTTGGCCCTGGGGCACGTGACCCAAGACCGTGATGCTGATGTTCAAGGGCCCTGCGGTGGTATCGCCGCCAATCAAGGCGCAATGGTGTGCTTCGGCCAAGCGACGCATGCCGCGTGAGAAAGCCGCCAACCAGTCGGTGTTCAATTCTGGCAAGGCCAAGGCCAGCGTGAACGCTTGTGGTCGCGCGCCCATGGCGGCCAAGTCGCTGAGGTTGACTGCCAGCGCCTTGTGGCCCAAGCCTTCTGGGTCGGTGTCAGCGAAGAAGTGTCGACCACTGACCAGCATGTCACTGGAGATGGCCAGTTGTTGACCAGCGGGCACTTCCCACAAGGCACAGTCATCGCCCGGGCCCAAACTGGCCGTTGGGGTTGGCCAGCGAAAAAAGCGCTGTATGGCGTCAAACTCGGTCATGTCAGGGCCGCTTGTCAAAAGGTGCGGGGCTCACTTCATCGGGCCATTCGCGGTGTTGTGATTCAGGGGCGTCCACTTCTGGGGTGGCCCTCGATGGCTCGGCGTCGTCGTGTTCTTCGTCGTCAAGTGCGCCAGGAATGGGCTCAAGGTGCATCGCCTCGTGCTGGGCGTCGGCGACGGTCCAGCCGACCTCGTCACGATCGTGGTGCACCTCTTGCGCCCAAAACAGACCGCGCGCCACGACGGGTGGCCCCAAGGCCTCAAACACCGCCACCGCGGCAAACACGATCGACGCAATCACCGCGCCATTGACAGGAAAGTCCAAGGCTGCGGAGTTGGCCAAGCCAATGGCCATGCCTGCCATGGGCAGCAGCATCAGGCCTGTGGTGCCGCTGGCTCGCCATGTCCAGCCCAAGCGCCAGCCACTCAGCGCAATCGCGCCCCATTTGGCCAATGAGCGCGTCAGCACAAAGACCAGTGCGGCCGGGGCGTAGGTGATCATTTCGTGGATGTGCAGGTTAGCGCCCGCGTAAACGAACAAAGCCACAAAAAACAACTCAAACGATGGACCAAAGGCCATGTTGGCGATCAAATCTCGCCGCTCCACACTGCGCACCACGACCCCCAAAACCAATGGCGCAAACAGCCCAGACAGCTTCAAGGTGACCGCCAGCCCCAAGGTCATGGTGACTGCGCCCACGATCAGCGCCAGCCGGTACTGGGGGGCTGGGCGCGTCCATCTTGCGACGCCGTGTAGCGCCAAGCCCATGACCCCCCCCAGCGCGCCGGAGCCCAAGAGTTGGTACAAAGGGCTGCCCAAGGTGGTGCTCAAGGGGGCGGCGTGCTCGCGGTACAGACCGGGCAGCAAGGCGACAAAGATCAAAAAGGCCAGCACGTTGTTCAAAGCGACCAGGCTTTGAGCGCGTTGCGAGGTTTCACCGTGCGCGCCCAACTCGTGAGACACGTGAATCAGCACGGCGGGTGAGGAGGAAATCGCGATGGCCGCGACAATGCCTGCGGTGATGGCGCTCAAGCCCATCCACCAGTGCAGACCAGCGAACACCAATGCCAATGTCGCCAATGCCTCGATCAAAGACACCATCAGCAAACTGCGCTCACGCAAGAGGTCGCGCAAATCCAGCGTGAGGCCCAGCCGATACAAAATCAAGGCCAAGGCCACGTCCACGACGATGCGGGTGCGTTCGAGCGCCTGTGGCGAGATCAGGTTGAACACTTGGGGGCCAGCCAACAGACCCACCAACATGAAACCCGTGATCGACGGGATCCACTTCACGCGGTGTGCCAAATAGCCGCCCAGGGCGCCGCAAAAGAGCAGAAACCCGAAAAAAAACATGCTGTTGGCCTCTAGCGGCCACGGGGGTAGGAAATTCATGCGATTGGGGCCGACAGGGTCGGTGTCTGGCAGCAGAAACGCCGCCGTTGGTTCACCACAAGGCGCCTGCGCACTTGGCGCAAGCAACAGCTTCAAGCATAATCATTCGCTTATATGCGTGCGCCCAAGTGGGCGAAATCACGCGATCAATTCAACCATTTTCAACAGTTGACGTGCTCATGAGCAACACCACCTATCGCATCGCCCCCTCCATTTTGTCAGCAGATTTCGCCCGATTGGGCGAGGAGGTGCGACAGGTCATCGCTGACGGCGCGGATTGGATTCACTTTGACGTCATGGACAACCACTATGTGCCCAACCTGACCTTTGGGCCCATGGTCTGCCAAGCCTTGAAGCCGCATGCGGTCACGCCCAGCGGCCAAGCGGTGCCCATTGATGTGCACCTGATGGTGCAGCCGGTGGATGCGCTGGCCGAATTGTTTGCGCAAGCAGGCGCTGACTTGATCAGCTTTCACCCCGACGCCAGCACCCATGTGCACCGCAGCGTGCAGGCCATCAAAGCGGCGGGTTGCCAAGTGGGGGTGACCTTCAATCCGGCAGAGCCTTTGGATGTCTTGGATTGGGTGATTGACGACATCGACCTGATTTTGATAATGAGCGTCAACCCGGGCTTTGGTGGTCAAAGCTTCATCGACTCGGCCTTGCGCAAGATCGAGCAAGCGCGCAAACGCATCGAGGCCAGCGGCAAAGACATCCGTCTGGAAGTGGATGGCGGCGTCAAGGTCGACAACATCGCCCGCGTTGCGGCCGCCGGGGCCGACACCTTTGTCGCCGGCAGCGCCATTTTCGGCAAGCCCGACTACAAGGCGGTCATCGGCGCCATGCGCGCCGAGTTGGCCAAGGTTTGAGCACCTGCGCTTCACCCGACCACAGCGTCACCTTAGACGCGCGCGGGTGATGGTGCTTGCGCCACAATGCTGACCCATGTGTTCAGATCGCCGCTGGCATGCGGCGCTTAAGGAAATTGGCATGGCGCGGCGTTTTGATTTGATAGCCTTTGATTGGGATGGCACCCTGTGGGATTCAACCGCGGCGATCACCCGCGCCTTGCAAGGCGCGGTCGAAGACGTCACGGGTGAGCGCCCTTCGGCCGAGCGCGCAGCCTATGTGATCGGCTTGGGCTTGCGCCACGCCTTGGAGCACGTCGCGCCGAACGTGAAGCCAGAGCAATATCCGGCCTTAGGTGAGCGCTATCGCCACCACTTCGCACAAGAGATGGATGCGCTGCAGCTGTTTGACGGTGTGTTGGAGATGTTGGACGAACTGCAAGCCCGCGGCCATTGGGTCACTGTGGCCACGGGCAAGTCTCGCAGTGGTTTGAACGACGCCCTTAGCCGCCACGAACTCAAAGGACGCTTCCACGGCTCACGCACAGCAGACGAAACACGCGGCAAACCCGACCCGACCATGCTGCAGGAACTGATGCTGGAGTTTGATACCCCACCCGAGCGCACCTTGATGATTGGCGACACCAGCCACGATCTGGGGATGGCCGCTAACGCGGGTTGTGCGGGCTTGGGGGTGAGCTATGGCGCACACGCGGTGGACCTGCTGGATGCACATGCCCCTTTGGCCGTGGTGCATTCGGTGCGCGAGTTGCGTGATTGGTTGGCCCAAAACGCTTGAATCACCATGAGCGCCGACGTTTGGCCAGTGCACGCCTTGTGCAACAGTGCGGACCTCATTGACGGAGGTGAAGCGGTGTTGTTTGATGTGCAATACGGCGGTCAAACCTGCTTGGGTTTTGCCGTGCGCTTTCAAGGGCAGGTGGTGGCGTACGTGAACCGCTGCGCGCATGTGGCCATGGAAATGGACTGGCGGCCGGGACAATTTTTCGACGAAACGCGGCAATGGCTGATGTGTGCCACCCATGGTGCGCTGTACCAGCCGCTGGATGGCCTTTGCGTGGCGGGGCCATGCAGAGGCAAGCGCTTGCTGGGCATCGAAGCCTTTGAGCGCGATGGTGTGGTGATGTGGCGCGAAGCGCACAATTTGAAAGCAGTGGTGTTTTGATGGAACAGGTCAACGCCGATGGCGTGAGTGCGGCCAACCAGGGGTCAGCTTGGGAGCGCGACGCGTTGCGCGCGTTGTTGCAAGATCACTTGCAGGCCCGCCGTTCACAGCGGCGCTGGCGTTGGCTCAAAGTCATGTTTTGGTTGGCTTTGGCGCTGGCTGTGGCCTATGGCGCGTGGCGCAGTTTCACCCACGCCGCGCCCGTCATGGGGCCGCACACGGCGGTGGTGGTGATCGATGGCGCGATCGAGTCAGGAGGCACAGCCTCGGCAGACACCATCTTGCAAGCGCTGGCGGACGCGTTTGATGCGTCGGAAGCGCGCGGCGTGGTCTTGCTGATCAACAGCCCTGGGGGCAGCCCTGTGCAGGCGGGCATCATCAACGATGAAATCTGGCGCCTCAAGACCTTGAGCAAAAAGCCTGTGGTGGCCGTCATCGAAGACATGGGCACTTCTGCGGCGTATTACATCGCGGCCGCCGCCGACAGCATTTATGTCGACAAAGCCAGCATCGTGGGCAGCATTGGCGTGCTGATGGACGGTTTTGGTTTCACCGAGCTGATGGGCAAACTCGGTGTCGAGCGCCGCTTGTTGACTGCTGGCAGCAACAAGGGCTTTTTGGATCCGTTCAGCCCACAAAGCCGCGAACAACAAGCCCATGCACAACAAATGCTGGCCGAAATCCATGAGCAATTCATCGCCACCGTGCGCAAAGGCCGGGGCGAGCGTTTGCACGAAACCGCGGATATCTTCAGTGGTTTGTTTTGGACTGGTGCCCGTGCGGTCGACTTGGGCTTGGCCGATGGCTTGGGCTCCTTGGACAGCGTGGCGCGGGAGGTGATCCAAGCCGAAGATGTCGTGGACTACACCGTGCGTGAAGACCTGCCTGAGCGCTTGGTGCGCCAACTGGGCGCCAGCGCTGGTGCTGCGGTGACGCGTGCGTTCAGCGCCTGGTCGCTGCGTTAATCGCGCAACACAAAAGAAAAAGCCGACGGCAAGACACCGTCGGCTGTCGGCGACAGTGCGCCCCTCATGGACAGGGGCGCCCGTCCCAGTGGTCAAGCCATCTCTGCGCTCAAGGCTTTGCGCATTTTCTTCATGGCGGCGGCCTCGATTTGACGGATGCGCTCGGCGCTGACGCCATACTCAGCCGCCAGCTCGTGCAAGGTCATGCCACCACTGCCGTCGTCGTTGACGTTGAGCCAGCGTTCGGTGACGATGCGCTGGGCGCGTTCATCAAGCTGCGCCAAGGCATGGCGCACCCCCTCATGGGCGAGGTATTCGCGCTGCGCCGACTCAATCATGGCCGTGGGTTCGTGGCTTGCGTCAGTCAGGTAGGCGATGGGGCCGAATGCATCATCTTCGCCATCGGCAGGGCTGGGGTCGAGCATGACGTCGCCGCCCATCAGGCGCGTTTCCATTTCGCGCACTTCCTCGGCCTTGACGTTTAGCGCGGCCGCGACTTCATCCACTTCTTGCGCGTTCAGGGTGTCGCGCGCAGCTTCGTCGTGCGACCCTGCTTCCGATTGGAAGCCTTGCTTGAGCGAGCGCAAGTTGAAAAACAGCTTGCGTTGGGCCTTGGTCGTGGCGACCTTGACCATGCGCCAGTTTTTCAAAATGTATTCGTGGATCTCGGCTTTGATCCAATGCAAGGCGTAGCTGACCAGACGCACACCTTGCTCAGGGTCGAAGCGGCGCACCGCCTTCATCAAGCCCACGTTGCCTTCTTGAATCAAATCGCCGTGCGGCAGTCCGTAGCCCAAGTACTGGCGCGAGACCGAGACCACCAAGCGCAGGTGCGACATGACCAGCTTGCGAGCGGCCTCCAAGTCGTCATGGTCGCGCAGGCGCCGAGCGAAGTCTTGTTCCTCTTCTGCACTCAACATGGGCATGCGTTGCACCGCAGAAATGTAGGCGTCCAAATTCCCCAAGGGCGGCATCACACCCCACGCGCGCGCGGTGCTGAGCTGGCCAGTCGGCAAAGTTGTCAATGCATTCATGTCTGTTCTCCGGATGTGAGCAGATGCTTTGATATTAGCACTCACTGCCATTGAGTGCTAAACACAAGGCAAAACCCCTCGGTGATCTGTGACCGTTGAGGTCAATCCAGTGCTGCCCGCCTGGCAGCGATGGCGCTTCGGCTTGGGCACACCACAGGCAACAGCACTGGGTTTACCTAGGGTAGACCCTAGGATGCTCAAAAAGTTTCGGAAAACCACAAATCCACTGATCGAGAGATGGGGGCGCCTCGTGACTGGATTGGCTGTTCCTTTCTTGCGCCGCCAAGAAAAGAACCAAAGAAGGCGGCCTGAATGCCTCGCGCCTGCTCGCTACGCGAGCAGGCATCTCTTGCGCTGCTCGTCACCATGGGGCGGTCCAGAGCTCACTGCGCTCAAGTCTAGAGGCTTGAGCGCCGTTCAACCTAAATCCGGCGGCTGGATGCTTGAAGCGAAGCGCTGACGTGCTTCGCGCCCGTGGTGGCTGCGCAGCTCAGCGAGGCATGACGGTCGTCACAGACCTCTGCATGGCGAAGCCCAACGGGCGCGCAGCGTCCGCATCAACCCGATGGGCTAGGTTTGAGCCGATTGGTGACCGAGCGAAGCGAAGGGCAGTGCGAGGCGATAACCTGCCCCGCGAAAAGCGGTTGGTGCAACGCCAACGCGGTGCAACGTTTCTGGCAAGCCAAGCGAGACAGTCTAGCCATGAAGGCTTGTCAGAGACGGGTTGCGCGCCATCGCGCACATCACTCGGCCTTTTAATCGTATTTTTCGATTTATTAAATTGAAATAATCGGTTGTATCGTTTTTTGAGTGGCGCTTACGATTCACCCATCGCATCGTTTTGGATGTTCGATTTCACCCACCATTGAAAGGAAAATCATGATCAATACCCAAGTCCAGCCGTTCAAGGCACAGGCATTCCACAACGGCAAATTCGTCGAAGTCACCGAGAAAAACTTGCATGGCAAGTGGTCCGTCCTGATTTTCATGCCCGCAGCATTCACCTTCAATTGCCCCACTGAAATTGAAGACGCCGCTGACAACTACGCCGAGTTCCACAAAGCAGGTGCCGAGGTCTACATCGTGACCACCGACACCCACTTCTCGCACAAGGTGTGGCACGAAACCTCCCCCGCCGTGGGCAAGGCCCAGTTCCCCTTGGTCGGCGACCCCACCCACCAACTGACCCGTGCCTTTGGTGTGCACATCGAAGAAGAAGGTCTGGCCTTGCGCGGCACCTTCATCATCAACCCCGAAGGTGTGATCAAGACCATGGAAGTGCACGACAACGCCATCGCACGTGATGTCAAAGAGAGCGTGCGCAAGTTGAAGGCGGCTCAGTACGTGGCCAACAACCCCGGTCAAGTTTGCCCAGCCAAGTGGCAAGAAGGCGCCAAGACCCTGACGCCATCTTTGGACCTGGTGGGCAAGATCTGAAGCTCGACTTGATGCCCTGCGCGCATGCAGGGCGTTGAACGCAGCGCGCGGGGGGATCCACGCTCGCGCGCTGACCTCAACGCCTTTCATCCCTTCACTTTTTGCGGTCTGCGGCTCGACGCCACAAGCGTGATGAGTCCGGCTTACTGCACCCTGTTCAAAGGAGAACACCATGTTGGACGACACCCTCAAAAGCCAATTGCAACAGTACCTGGGCATGCTGCGCGAGCCCATTCGATTGATTGCCAGTCTGGACGACTCCAGCGCGTCGGCCGAGATGCGCGAGTTGTTGACGGTAATTGCCGGCTTGTCGGAGCAGGTGCACTTTGATGACAGCGGTGACGATGCACGCAAGCCCTCGTTTGTCGTGGCTCGCGAAGGGCAGACCCATGGCGTGCGCTTTGCGGCCATCCCGCTGGGCCACGAGTTCACGTCTTTGGTTTTGGCCTTGCTGTGGACGGGTGGTCACCCGCCCAAGGTTGAGCCCGAAGTGATCGAGCAGATCCGCGCCCTGGAGGTGGACGCTGAATTTGAGGTCTACATGAGCCTGTCCTGCCACAACTGTCCGGATGTGGTGCAAGCCGCGACCTTGATGGCGGTGCTGAACCCACGCATTCGCACCACCGTGATCGACGGCGCGCTGTACCAGGCCGAGGTGGAGGCGCGCAACGTCTTGGCTGTGCCCTTGACTTACATGAACGGACAGGTGTTTGGTTCGGGCCGCATGACGGTCGAAGAGATGCTGGCCAAGCTGGACACCTCATCTGATGCCCGAGAAGCGGCCAAGCTGGACGCCAAAGAGCCCTATGACGTGTTGATCGTGGGCGGCGGCCCGGCTGGTGCGGCAGCAGCCGTCTATGCGGCGCGCAAAGGCATTCGCGTGGGCGTCGCGGCTGAGCGCATGGGTGGGCAAGTGAACGACACCATGGCGATCGAAAACTACATTTCGGTTCTGGAGACCGATGGCCCCAAGTTTGCCGCGGCCTTGGAGGCGCAAGTGCGTCACTATGGCGTGGACATCATGAACCTCCAGCAAGCGCAGAGCCTGCAACCAGCCGACGACGATGGCTTGCACACCGTGCACATGGCCAACGGTGGTCGGCTCCAGGCCCGCAGCGTGATCTTGTCGACGGGCGCGCGCTGGCGCAACATCAACGTGCCCGGTGAGGCGGAGTACAAAAATCGGGGCGTGGCTTACTGTCCGCACTGTGATGGTCCTTTGTTCAAAGGCAAGCGCGTGGCCGTGATTGGTGGCGGCAACTCTGGGGTCGAGGCGGCCATCGATTTGGCTGGCGTCGTGGCCCACGTGAGCTTGGTCGAGTTCGCTGAGCAACTCAAAGCCGATGCGGTGTTGGTGGCCAAGCTCAAGTCGCTGCCCAATGTGGACATCCACGTCAACGCGCAGACCACGGAAATCACCGGCGACGGCAAGCAAGTCAACGGCTTGACCTACCAAGACCGCGCCAGCGGCGAAAGCCATCACATCGCGCTGCAAGGGGTGTTTGTGCAAATCGGCTTGGTGCCCAATACCGAGTGGTTGGGTGAGGCGGTGGCACGCAACCGCTTCGGCGAAATTGTGGTCGACGCCAAGGCGCAAACCAATGTGCCAGGGGTGTTCGCCGCTGGAGACTGCACGACCGTGCCTTACAAGCAAATCGTGATCTCGGCGGGCGATGGTGCCAAGGCGGCCCTGAGCGCTTTCGATCATCTGATTCGCCAAACGGCCCCCGCAGTGGCGGCGGCAGCCTGACGCGCAAAGCCTGAGCGCCAAACAAAACGCCCGGCAGGTGCCGGGCGTTTTGCCTCTCAACTCTCAAAGATACCCGGTGCCGCGTTTCAAGGGCTCTGGCCGCGGTGTTGCCAGTGGTCAGGGTGGCTGCTGAGGCACATGGGCATGGCCTCAGACTTGTGCGTCGATGCGCATGCGGACCCGTGGCGGCAACTCGCCATGCTGCGAGACTGCGCGCAACTCAGCAATTTGAGGTTGGGCTGGCCGCCGTGCCCACTTCCACACTTGGGCTACGGCGGCCACAGCGGCCAGACTGGAGTCGGAACACCAGCGAGTTAAACGCTGCCAACGCTGTGCCCTGGCTTCGGCGGGGGTTTGCCAGGCGAGGTGGCTACCCTCGTGGTCGCGAACGCGAACCAAATGCAATTTGTCTTTGCTCATGCTGCTCTCCTTAGAATGGCATGTCATCCATTGGTGTGCTCTGATCATCGGCATTTGCGTTTAAATATTCAATAGGTATTAATAAGAACCCATTAATTGCTGAATGAATGCGTCCATTTGTTCACGTTTTGACTTGCGCAGCGATGCCTTGAGCCCCCGCCGCCATGGGCGGGAGCCGCTCATGGCGCATGCCTAAAATGCGGAAACAACGATGGAGAAGCGCGCATGGGCGTTTGGCTGCAACATTTACTGCCCAAGCGGGCGTTGACCGAAGCGGTGGGGCGATTGGCGGCTGCGCAAGCCGGCCCTTGGACGACGCGGGCGATCAACTGGTTTGTGCGGCGTTACGGCGTTGACATGAGCGAAGCAGCCGAGCCTGATACGACCAGTTACGCCAGCTTCAACGACTTTTTCACCCGCCCGTTGCGCGAAGGGGCCAGGCCCTTGGCTCAGGCCACTTGGATCAGCCCAGTGGACGGCGCCATCAGCCAGTTGGGTCCCGTCTTGGATGGCCACATTTTTCAGGCCAAAGGCCACAGTTACACCGCACGTGCGCTGTTGGCCTGCGACGCCAAAGCAGCGCAGCCCTTCGCCAAAGGCAGCTTCGCCACGCTTTACCTGAGTCCGCGTGATTACCATCGCATCCACATGCCCTGCGCGGGCGCGCTGACGCGCATGGTCTATGTGCCCGGTGATCTGTATTCGGTGAACCCGGCCACAGCGGCGGCGGTGCCGGGTTTGTTTGCGCGCAACGAACGCGTGGTTTGTCATTTCGACACCGATCACGGTGCCATGGTCATGGTCCTGGTGGGGGCGACCATCGTGGGCAGTGTGGCCACGGTGTGGCACGGTTTGGTTCACCCACCACGTCCAGGTGAGGTGCGCACTTGGGATTACGCACCGGGTGAGGTGTCTTTGTCACAAGGCGAAGAAATGGGCCGCTTCCTGCTCGGCTCTACGGTCGTGATGTTGTGGGCGCGTGACGACGTGAGCTTTGCACCGGGCTGGCAGGCTCAAGCGGCCATTCGCATGGGCCAATCCATGGCCGAGCCCAGCCGCGCTTAAGGCGCAGGATCGACCGCCACGGGTGGCCGGCCACGGTGCTCGTGGCGCAGCAGATAGAGGCCACTCAGGGTGATGATGGCAGCGCCCAACAGCGTCCAGCGGCTCGGCCATTGCGCCCAAATCACCACATCCAGCGACACACTCCACAGCAAGCCGGTGTACTCAAACGGCGCAATCGCCGAGGGCTGGCCGTGTCGAAAGGCTTGGGTGATGGCCATTTGGCCGATGAAGCCCAAGACCGCCAGCGTCAGCAAGGGCAAGAGGTCGCGTCCGGTCAATGGTTGCCAGTCGCCCCAGCTCAAGGCGGTGGCGCCAACGCCCAGCATGAGCAACATCCACAACACCTGGCTGTCCACGCTGTCGGTGCGTGACAGCAAACGGCTCAACAAGGCTGCACTGGCGTAGCACACGGCCGTGCCCAAAACGGCCAGCGAAGCCCAAAAGTTCCAACCCGAGGCGCCAGGCTGCATGGCCACCAAGACACCCGTGAGCCCTAGGCCTAAGGCGACCCAGTGCGCCTTTTGTGCAGGCTCGCCCAAGATCGGGCCACTCAGGATCGCCATCAACAAGGGGGCGGTGAAAAACAAGGTGTACACCTGGGTCATGGGCAGTTCGCGCAAGCCCATGCTCAGTGTCCAAATCATGGCGATGCCAAACAGCCCGCGCAACACATGCAGCCGCCAGCGCAGGTTCACCAAGCCAGACCAGGCGCCGCGCCAGGCTACCCAAGCCAGTGCCAAGGGCAAACTGCTGAAGCCGCGCAACGCGACCACCTGCATGGAATCGTGGTGCGCGCTCAAGACTTTGATGCAGGCATCCAAGCCGCCAAAGCAACCCATGGCCAAACACAGATAAAGCGCACCTTGGACGTTGGGCGGCAAACCCTGCAGTGCCCTCATTGGAAGGCCACTTCGTTGAAGCTGCGCAATTTGCGGCTGTGCAGTTGCTGCCCGGCATCGCGCAACAACTCCAGGGCACGCAGACCGATTTGCAAGTGCTGGTGCACGCGTTCACGGTAGAAGTGGTTGGCCATGCCCGGCAGTTTGATTTCGCCATGCAGCGGCTTGTCGCTGACGCACAGCAGCGTGCCGTAGGGCACGCGAAAGCGAAAACCGTTGGCCGCCACGGTGGCGCTTTCCATGTCCAAGGCGATGGCGCGCGACTGCGAAAAGCGCTTGGCCGGCGTGCTGCGCTCGCCGGTGAAAGGCAGCAATTCCCAATTGCGGTTGTCGGTGCTGGCGACGGTGCCGGTGCGCAAGACTTGTTTGAGTTCGGTGCCGCTGAGCTGTGTGACCTCGGCCACCGCTTGGCTCAAGGCCACTTGCACCTCGGCCAAAGCGGGCACGGGCACCCACAGCGGCAGTTCTTCGTCCAATACATGGTCCTCACGCACATAGGCGTGCGCCAGCACGTAGTCGCCCAGGGCTTGCGTGTTGCGCAGGCCTGCGCAGTGGCCCAACATCACCCAAGCGTGGGGACGCAGCACCGCGACGTGGTCGGTCAATGTCTTGGCGTTGCTGGGGCCCACGCCGATGTTGACCAAGCTGATGCCACCTCGGTCTTCACGCAGCAAGTGATAAGCGGCCATTTGCGGCAAGCGCTCCGGTGGTTGGCCTGGATGGCCGGCGACGGCGTCATGGACGACAGCCTGTTGTTCGGGCGACAGGCCGAGGCGTGGGGTGACGACGTTGCCGGGCTCGATCAGGGCGATGTAATCGCTGTTGGGGTCTTGCATCCAAGCCTTGCCCAAAGCGACGAACTCGTCGATGTAAAACTGGTAGTTGGTCAGCAGGACGAAGTTTTGAAACGCGTGTGGCGAGGTGCCCGTGTAGTGGCGCAGGCGGTGCAGCGAGTAGTCGACGCGCGGCGCGGTGAACAGCGACAGCGGTTGCACTTCGTCGTCAAAGCCGTCCCAATCGCCATTGGCGATGCCGTCGTCCATGACCGCCAAGTTGGGCAGGTCGAACACGTCGGCCAGGTGGGCGCGGTGCGCCGCGCTCATTTGGCCTTCGATGTGGTCGTTTTCAGCCAAGGAAAAATGCACGGGAATGGGCGTGTCGCTGACGCCCACTTCGAGTTCGCCGCCATGGTTTTGCAGCAGCAGCTCGAACTGCGCCAAGTAGTAGCGCTTGAACAAGTCCGGGCGCGTCAGCGTGGTTTCAAAGGTGCCAGCGCTGGCGACAAAGCCATAGGCGAGGTGGCGCTGCGCCGACTCGGCGCGCACCACGCTGTGCGTGACCAAGCGCACGTAGGGGTAGCAGGCCCGCACGCGAGGGGTGTCGGTGGGGACTTGCGCTTGGTGCACAAAAGCCTGCAGCCCTTGGCGCAGGGTGCCGACCGCGTGGTCGTAGAGGCGGGTCACAGCGGCCCAGGCGCTGTGCGCGTCGCGGTGGCGGGTGGAGCTGCCGCTCATGTCGACACCGGCGTGCGCATGGTCACAAACTCTTCGGCGGCGGTGGGGTGGATGCCGATCGTCGCATCAAAGTGCGCCTTGGTCGCACCCGCTTGCATGGCCACGGCAAAGCCTTGCACGATTTCTCCGGCGTCTGGCCCGACCATGTGCAAGCCGACCACGCGGTCACTGGCGGTGTCGACAATCAACTTCATCAGCGTGCGTTCGCTGCTGCCGGACAAGGTGTGCTTGAGGGCCTTGAACTCGCTGCGGTAGAGCGTGATGTGCCCAAAGCGCTCGCGCGCTTGTTGCTCGCTCAAACCGACCGTGCCCACATTGGGGTGGGTGAACACGGCGGTGGGGATGTTGTCGTAGGCCATTTGCCGCTGGGCTTTGTTGGCTTCTGGGCCAAACAACTGATCGACCACAACCATGGCCTCGGCCAGCGCGACCGGCGTGAGTTGCACCCGGTTGATGACGTCGCCCACGGCGTAGATCGAGGGCACATTGGTTTGAAAATCGCTGTTGACCACGACGGCGCCTTGCGCGCCCTGGGCGATGCCCACGCTTTCCAAGCCCAGGCCCGACACATTGGGCACGCGGCCGGTGGCGTACAAGACCGTGTCCACGACGATGCGTTCTTGGTGTGCCAACTCCACATGCAAGCCATCGGCCTCGCGGTGCACGGCCACCACGTCCGCATTCAGGCGCAAATCCACCCCCGCCTTGCTAACCTCTTGGGCCAAGAAGTGGCGCACCTCGTCGTCAAAGCCGCGCAGGATTTGTTCGCCTCGGTAGAGCTGCGTGACCTGGGCGCCCAGGCCGTTGAAGATGGACGCAAACTCGCTGGCGATGTAGCTGCCACCGACCACCAGTAGTCGCCTGGGGAACTCAGGCAGGTCAAACATCTCGTTGGAGGTGACCACATGTTCACGGCCCTGGAAGTGCGGCACAAACGGCGTGCCGCCCACGGCGATCAAGATGTGCTTGGCGGTGTACGCGCTGTGGCTGCTGCTGCCGTCGGACTGCAAGCGAGCGAGCTGAATCTCGTGCGCACCTGTCAGCGACGCAAAGCCGTTGAGTAAGGTGACGCCAGCGCCTTTGAGCATGTGCTCGTAAATGCCATTGAGTCGGCTGATCTCGGCGGCGCGGCGGGTTTTCAGCGTGTCCCAGTTCAGGCTTGGCGCTGGGCCTTCCCAGCCGTAACCGTGCGACTCTTCAAAGCCTTCCGCGTAGTGCGCCGCGTAGCTGTACAGCTTCTTGGGGATGCAGCCGACGTTGACGCAGGTGCCGCCCAAACCGTCGGTGCCCAACATCTCGGCCATGGCCACGCGTGCGCCCCGTGTGGCCGCCATGCGTGCGGCGCGCACGCCACCGCTGCCGCCACCAATCACGAATAAATCAAAGTCGTATGTGTTCATGGGCGAATGGTAACGGGGGAGGGTGGCCCTGACGTGACCGGGGCCGCTCTATGATGGGGCCTTTGATTGGCGCTCGCGGGTGGGCGCTACACGCCAAAGGACACCGCCATGATCTTGGAACACGCAGACATTCGCATCGACCCGGCCCGCGCCGAAGCTTTTGAAGCCGACATCGTGCGTGGCGTGACCACGGTGATCAGCCACGCGCAGGGCTTTCAAGGCTACAAAGTCAACCGCAGCATCGAGAGCCCCGGACGCTACCTCTTGATGATTTACTGGGACACACTGGAAGACCACACCGTCGGTTTTCGTGGCTCAGACGCCTTCGCCGAGTGGCGCGCCATCGTCGGCCCGTATTTCGCGCAGCCTCCAGTGGTCGAGCATTTGGAACTGGTCAGCAAATCAAGTTGAGTGCGCCGATGTTTTGACCCCAAAAGGCGCTTCGGCGCCTTTTTTTCGGGTCATGGAGTTGGTTGTTATATACTTGATTAATCAACTATTAAGGAAGTAAGTCATGACGCAAAACACATCGGTCGATTTGGTGCTTCAAATCATCCACCTGCACGACAAAGTGCAAAAAAAATTGGCCCGCTCGCTGTCGGCACACGGCATTGGCGTGTCGGAGTTTCTCGTGCTCAAGCAACTGTACGCCGCGGCCAACCAGCGCTTGAGCCGCGGCGAGTTGGCCGAGCAAGTTGGCTTGAGCCCCTCGGGCGTGACGCGGCTGCTCAACCCCATGGAGAAGATCGGCTTGGTCGACAAAGAAGCCAACCCGCGCGACGCCCGTGTGAGCTGGGTGACGCTGTCCAGCGCTGGGGCTCAGATTTACGAGGATGCACAAACCTCGTTCACGCAAGCGGCGGTTGCGATGTTGGAACCACTGAAAAGCACGCGTTTGAATGCCTTGGTTGAGGGCTTGAAGGACGCGACACGCGTTGTGGTTTCTTGAGCCCAAACAGCAGTTGATCGCTGGCTTTTTGTTGCTAACGCAGGTCAACCCACATCTTCTCGAAATGGGGGGTATCGAACTGCCTTTTTGGGGTGAAACGTGCGGATTGCTTCGGGTATGGGCGAGGCGTTTTTGCTGAGTATGCAGTGCCGTTGAATGGATAATCCAACGCGCTTATTTGCTGGGCGTTATGGGTAGAACTGCGGCTTGAGAGATCAGCGGAAACTGCGCGGGATCTCGAATGGACGAGATCGACAAGTCGATGTCCAAGAGCGGCCAATAGAGGTGGTCAGTACTTGGCCACTCGATGGCGGTCAGCTGCTCAATGGTGGCTTGTTTGAACCACGGAAATTCACCAAATGGCAGCAAGAGTTCCTCGTCGCCCAACAGCAGCCAGAACCCATGTGGTGAAACGTGGGTGACTTCAGGAACCAAAGTGGATGTGCCAGGCATGGATGAGTTCCTCCAGATGCCGCGCGACGGCGTGCTCAGCGTCGGCAAGTTCTTGTTTGGACAGGCCAATATGATTGGCCAAAACCACATGCGGTTCAAGCCAGTACTTGGCTTCTCCATGTGGGTGTGCCACATGGATGTGCATTCGTGGCTCTTCTCGAGAAAAAAAGAACAATCGAAATGGGCCGTCGCGAACGACTGTGGGTGCCATGTATCTTGCGGTTGCTCAGTTTACGCTTGGCCTGACCACCCGGGCGCGCGGATGGTCAAGTCGAGCAAATGCGCTTACTCCGTTGCCGCATCCACGCTGAAGTTGTAGTCGGAAATCGCCTTGGATTCCAAAAACTCTTCAATGCCCCAGATGCCGCCTTCGCGCGCACGGCCCGATTGTTTGACGCCCCCAAAGAAAGCGCCGGCGCCACGCGGTTTGCCGTTCATCTCGACCATGCCTGACTTCAAAGCGCGTGCCAAACGGTTGGCTTTGACGGGGTCGGTGGTTTGCACGTAGTTGGTCAAGCCATAGGCCGTGTCGTTGGCGATGCGAATGGCCTCTTCTTCGGTGTCAAACGGGATCACGGCCAAGACTGGGCCAAAGATCTCTTCCTGCTCAATGGTCATGCCCGGCTTGACGTCCGCGAAGATGGTGGGTTTGACGAAGTAGCCTTTGTCCAAGCCCTCGGGCAAGCCAGGGCCACCGCAGACCAGGCGCGCACCTTCGTCGATGCCTTTTTGGATGTAGCCCTGGATTTGCGTCCACTGGCGTTTGTTGACCACGGGGCCAATGTGGCGCCCCGGCTGGTCAGCGGGCCCAACTTCGATGGTGGCGGCCACGGCGGCGAGTTTCTCCACCGTCTCGTCATACACCGAACGTTCGACCAACAAACGCGAGGGCGCATTGCACGATTGCCCGGTGTTGTCCATCATGTGGCGCACGGCGCGGGTGGCGGCTTTGTCGTCGGCATCGGCGAACAAAATGTTGGCGCCTTTGCCACCCAGTTCCAAGGCCACGCGCTTGAGCGTGGGGGCGGCGGCGGCTGAAATGGCGCGCCCGGCACGGGTAGAGCCAGTGAACGAAATCATTTCTACGTCAGGGTGGCTGGACAGTTGAGCGCCCACGCCTGCGCCATCGCCGTTGACGAGGTTAATCACGCCCGGCGGGATGCCCGCGTCGTGGCAGAACTCGACGAACAGCATGGCGTTCAGCGGCGATTCTTCAGACGGCTTGAGCACGCAAGTGCAACCCGCCAACATCGCCGGCACCGCTTTGAGCACGATTTGGTTGACCGGCCAGTTCCAAGGTGTGATCAAACCCACCACACCAATGGGCTCCAGAGCGATGGCGGTGTCGGCTGCGCGCTCACTCAAGGGGCGAATCCACTCCATTTGATCGAAGGCGCGCAAAAAGTTTTTGGTGTGCCAAGGCAAGACGGTGACTTGTGCCTTGAGCGCGAAATCGATAGGGGCGCCCATTTCCATGGACACCGCTTCTGCAAATTCTTGTTGGCGCGCTTCGAATTGCTCCAGCATCTTGCGCACCAAGGCGGCGCGCTCAGCAGGCGGTGTCGCCGCCCAAGAAGGAAACGCCGCCTTGGCCGCCGCCACAGCGGCATCGGTGTCGGCTTGCGAGCCCAGGCTGATGACCGCGCAGGCTTCTTCGTTGGAGGGGTTGATGACCTCGTGGTCGTGGGCCACGGCAGGGTTGACCCATTGGCCGTTGATGTAGAACTGGCGTTTGTCGAGCATGGTGTTCCTCTCTTGAAAACGAAAATTGTCGGCTGAGGTCGCAAGCGACGCAATCACTTGGGTGCAAATTGCAAAAAAGGCGCCGAAGCGCCCTCGGGTGATGGTTGGCGGATCAGTAGTGGTAGACCCCGCGCCCGGTCTTGCGGCCCAGGTAGCCTGCGGCGACCATTTCTTTGAGCAGCGGGCAGGGGCGGTATTTGCTGTCGTTGAACTCAGCAAAGTAGACGTCCATGACGGCCAGGCACACGTCCAGGCCAATCATGTCGGCCAGTGCCAAGGGGCCAATCGGGTGGTTGCAGCCCAGCTTCATGCCGGCGTCGATGTCGTCGGGCGAGGCCAAGCCCTCGGCCAAGACAAAGAAGGCTTCGTTGATCATGGGCACCAAGATGCGGTTGACCACAAAGCCAGGGGCGTTTTTGACGGTGATCGGGGTCTTGCCCAGCGCTTCAGCCATGGCTTTGACGCGGTCGTGGGTCTCGTCGCTGGTTTGCAGGCCACGGATGATTTCAACCAGTGCCATCATGGGCACGGGGTTGAAAAAGTGCATGCCGATGAAGCGGTCGGCGCGTCCTGTGGCAGCGGCCAGCTTGGTGATGGAGATCGAGCTGGTGTTGGTCGCGATGATGACGTCTTCGCCCAGCATCTCGTCCAGTTGCTTCAAGATTTTGAAT
>JALRFN010000029.1 GCA_023268425.1 Burkholderiaceae bacterium
GCGGGTCAAGCCTTGCCTTTGCGCCAAGAGGAGATTCGCTGGCAAGGTCACGCGATTGAGGCGCGCATTTGCGCGGAAAACCCCGAGCAACAGTTCCTGCCGGCCACCGGCCATTTGCGCCGCTTGGTCGCGCCCACCGAGGCCGGCTTTGAAGTCGCGCCGGTGCGCTGGGACGCGGGTGTGCGTGAAGGCGACAGCATCACGCCGTTTTACGATTCCATGATCGCCAAGCTCATCGTCCACGGCGACAACCGCGCGCAAGCGCTGGCCCGCTTGGACGCGGCCTTGGCGGCCACGCGCATCGTGGGTGTGCAGACCAACGTGCAGTTCTTGCGCCGCGTGTTGGCCACTGAATCGTTTGATCAGGCGCGCTTGGATACGGCTTTGATCGAGCGTGAGCGCGCGGTCTTGTTTGGCCAAGAGGGCTTGCCCATGGCCGTGTGTGTGGCCGCAGCGGTGGCACAGCACCTCGACGCGGCGCAAAGCGCGGCAGATGCCGACCCCTTCAGCCGCGCTGACCATTGGGCGATGTTTGGCAGCGTGCAGCGTCACTTCAGCGTGCGTTGGCAGGACGCGGCATCGACGGCGGTTTTGGAGGTCGCGCACGGTGGCGCGATGCACTTGAGCGTCGATGGACAAGCGCAGCCGCTGGCGGTTCGCCGCGTGGCCGCGGGCTTGGAAGTGCGCCTGGGCGCTTGGCACGGGGTCGTGCAGGTTGAGCGCGACGGCGATGTACACCACATTTTTGCCCGCGAAGGCGCGGGGGTGTTGACGCTGGTTGACCCCTTGAACGCCTCGCACGACGAGGAAGGCACGGGCGGGCACTTGACAGCGCCCATGCCGGGCAAGGTCTTGAGCGTGGCCGTGAAGCCGGGTGATGTGGTGCAAAAAGGCCAGGTCTTGGCGGTGTTGGAAGCCATGAAGATGGAGCACAGCATCACCGCACCCCGCGATGGCACGGTGGGCGAAGTCATGGTGGCGGCAGGCGATCAAGTGGCAGAGGGTGTCGAGTTGCTGGCTTTGACCGATTGAGGGTGCGTCATGGCGGCTGAGCGTTTGGTGATTTGTTGTCCTGGCTTCGATGCCACGCCCTGGGTGCAGCGCTTCAGCCAAGCGCTGCCGGGCTTGGACATCGCGGTTTGGGAGCGCGGCCATGTCGATGCGCGCTGGGCCGTGGTGTGGAAGGCGCCGCAGGGCTTTTGGGACGCCAACCCGCAGCTAGAAGTCGCATTCAACATGGGTGCAGGCGTGGACGCATTGATGCAAGCCCGCTTGCCCGAAGCGACCATAGTGGTGCGTCTGACCGATGTGGGCATGGGCGTGCAAATGGCCGAATACTGTCTGCACATGGTCACGCGCATCGCGCGGCGCTTTGCCGACTACGAGGCGCAATGGCGTGACGGCGCTTGGGAAGACTTGAAAATCGACAGCGCCGAGCATTGGCCAGTGGGTGTCATGGGACTGGGCGCTTTGGGGCAGCGTGTGCTGCAAAGTCTGCTCACGCTGGAGTATCCGCTGCAGGGCTGGAGCCGGACGCCCAAAACGCTGCCTGGGGTGCAGTGTTTTCACGGCATGGACCAGTTGGGAACATTCCTGGGTGCTTCGCGCATCGTGATTGTGCTGATGCCGCTGACGCCAGAGACCCACCACGTCTTGAATGCGCAGACCTTGCGGCAGCTGCCCAAAGGCGCACACGTCATCAACTTGGCGCGCGGGCCTTTGCTCGACGCCGATGCCTTGCTGGCCTCCTTGGACGACGGTCACTTGGGCGGTGCGGTTTTGGACGTCTTTGAGCAAGAACCTTTGCCCGCTGATCACGCCCTGCGCCGCCACCCTTTGGTGCAAGGCACGCCACACATCAGCGCACGCACCCGCTTGAAACCCACGGTTGAGCGCATGGCCGCGCAAATCCAAAGCCTGCGCAGCGGCTTCAGCGCCGACCAGCTTGAAGGTGTGGTCAATCGCACGCGCGGCTATTGAACACGGTGCGGTCGCGCACAATCGCGCTTGAAACATTTGGAGAAACCAGCATGGCCATGCCCAGCAGCGTTGACATCATCGACGTGGGCCCGCGTGACGGGCTGCAAAACGAAAAACAAGTGGTGGTGTCGGCCGCCGACAAAATTGACTTGATTCATCGTTTGGTGGATGCCGGCATCCGCCATTTGGAAGCGACCAGTTTCGTCAGCCCCAAGTGGGTGCCGCAAATGGCCGACGCCCCCGAAGTCATGGCCGGCATCCAGCGCCAAGCAGGCGTGGTCTACAGCGTCTTGACGCCCAACATGAAGGGGCTGGAGGCCGCCTTGGCTGCGGGCGCCGACGAAGTGTGTGTCTTTGGCGCGGCCACCGAGGCCTTCAGCCAAAAAAACATCAACTGTTCCATCGCCGAGTCGATTGAGCGCTTTGCCCCTGTGGTGGCTGCGGCGCACGCCGCCGGTGTCGCCACGCGTGGCGCCATCTCTTGTACCGTGGGCTGCCCCTACGAGGGCGAAGTCGCGCCCAGCGCGGTGCGCCACGTGGCGCAGTTGATGAAAGACATTGGTGTGCAACGCATTGCCGTCGCCGACACCATTGGCGTGGGCACGCCGCGCCAAGTGCAAGCCGCTATGGACGCGGCCTTGCAGGTGTATGACGTGGCCTACATCAGCGGCCACTTCCACGACACCTACGGCCAAGCGCTGGCCAACACCTTGGCTTCGTTGGCGTTGGGTGTGCGGGTGTTTGAGACGTCCATCGCGGGTCTGGGGGGCTGCCCCTACGCCAAAGGCGCGACCGGCAACGTGGCCACTGAAGACGTGGTCTACATGTTGCACGGCATGGGCATCGAGACCGGCATTGATCTTGACCAACTGGTCGACGCGGCTGCGGCGATCAGCCAAGTCTTGGGTCGCCCGCCACAGGGGCGCGTTTCGGTGGCGCTGTTGAACAAGCGCGCAAACGCTGCGGCTTGAGGCCTTGTGCACAAAGGCGCACAAATGGTTCGGGTGCGCGTGCGGCGTGCAGACTGCCTTTTTATGATGAGTGATCACATCAGCAGGGAGCACAACACATGACCACCTCAGCACGCAAAGTCCTCAACGTTGGCGGCAACAGCAAGGACATTCCCATCCCGCATTACTACCAAGACTTCGAGCATTTGCTTTTGGACATCGACCCCAAAGGCAATCCTGACGTGTTGTGTGATGCGCGGGAATTGGACCAACGACCCGGCGATGAATTCGACGCGATCTACTGTTCACACAACTTGGAACACTACTACTGGCATGACGTGGCCCGCGTACTGAAAGGCTTTTTGCACAGCCTCAAACCGGGTGGCATGGTTGACATCCGCGTGCCGGATTTGCAAGCGGTGTTTGATGCCATGAAAAGCAAAAACATCGGCCTCAACGACCCCTTGTACAACTCGGCCGTTGGCCCCATTGCCCCCATTGATGTCATCTATGGCTGGCGCCAAGAGCTTGAGACCTCGGGCAATGACTTCTTTGCACACAAAACCGGCTTCAATCAAAAGACTTTGCGTGACGTGGTCAAAGCGGCAGGCTTGAGTTTTGTTTTCGATGTCAAAACTGGGGCTGTCTACGAGGCCCATGTCATTGCGTTCAAAGGGCGACCTGATCCGATTTTTGTTGAACGATTGAAGCTTTCTGGGGTGTCATGAATCCATCGGCCTATCCGCGCAGTGTGCAGCGCGTTGTTGACGTTTTGCAAGCCCTGGGCCACCCGGGCCTGCCGACGATGTTGGATGACGCCGCGCGCACCGCGCAGCAAGCGGCCGACGGTTTGGGCGTGGCTTTGGGACAGATCGCCAAAAGCATCATCTTCAAGCGTGAGCCCGATGGGGTGCAGGTCTTGGTGGTGACGGCGGGCGACCAGCGGGTCGATGAAAGCAAAGTGCAGGCCGTGGTTTGCGGGGCCTCGCAGCACTTGTCCCGAGCCGACGCGGCTTTTGTGCGCGAACGCACAGGCTTTGCCATCGGTGGTGTGCCACCCCTGGGCCATGCCCAGGCCGGCGTCGTGTTGTTGGACGCCAGCCTGCAACGCTTTGACACCTTGTGGGCTGCGGCGGGCCACCCGCACGCGGTGTTTCCTTTGAGTCCTGCAGATTTGGCCCGCTTGACGGGGGCCGCTTTCGTGGAGGTGATCGCGTGAGCCGTTTGCAATCCATTTGGACGCGCAGCCAGGGCCGTCCCGGCGTGGCGAGTCCGTGCATTTCAGTCTGTCGCATGAGCGAGGACACGGGCTACTGCAAGGGCTGCTGGCGCAGCTTGGATGAAATTGCCGGCTGGTCCGTGATGGACGATGGTGCCAAGCGCGCCGTTTGGCAAGCCGTGTTGGCCCGCGAAGCGGCGGCCAAACCCTTGGGAGAAGGTGCGTGAACCACCGCATTGATTTTTACTACGACCCGATCTCGCCTTACGCCTATTTGGCCTTCGCGCAGTTGCCTGAGGCCTTGCAGGGTTTGAGCGTGCAGGTGCGTTATCGCCCGGTGTTGTTTGCCGCCATGCTCAAAGTGGGCGGACAAAAAGGCCCGGCTGAAATCGCAGGCAAGCGCGAGTGGACTTACCGCCAAGTGTCTTGGTTGGCCCATCGTTTGGGCGTGCCCTTGGATTTGCCAGCCACCCATCCTTTCAACCCCTTGGCGCTCTTGCGACTGGGCTTGAGCGCGGCGGATGCCGAGGGCTGTACCAATCGCTGGGTCACGCAACAGTTGTTTGAACACGTTTGGCACGGCGGCGCAGACGCCGCTGCGCCAGAGCGCGTCGACGCATTGGCGCAGCGCCTCCAATCGCACGTGCAAGACCGCGGCGGCGTGTGGCTGGGGCCGCAAGACGAAGGCGTCAAAGCCCTGCTGCGCAGCAACACCGACGCGGCGATTCAAGCCGGTGTGTTTGGTGTGCCCACGTGCGTGTGGCAAGACCAGGTGTTTTGGGGCTTGGACGCGCTGCCCATGTTGCGCGACGCCATCGACGGTGGCGATTGGTTTGCGCAAGTACATTGGGTGGCGGCAGCGCAATTGTCCTCTGGTGTTTGAGTCGGTGGCTTGCATTTGATTTGCCGCAAACCGCGCCAGGCCACATCGGGCGTAGGATGTGTGCACCAACCCAACGAGAGGAGCTGACATGTTTTCCAAAATCTTGATCCCCACCGACGGTTCTGAACTGGCCACCAAGGCCGCCCGCGACGCGGTTGAGATGGCCAAGCTGCAAGGCGCCAGCGTGGTCGCTGTTTACGTGATTGACCCCTTCCCCTACATCGGTCTGGGCGAGGCTTCGGCCCTGGGTTTACAGGCCTACATGGAAGAAGCCCAAGCCGCAGCACACAAAGCCTTGGCTGACGTGCGGGCGCTGGCCGAAGAGGTCGGCGTGTCTTTCCAAGGTGACACCATCGAGCGCAGCGCGCCCTACGAAGGCATTTTGGATACCGCCAAAGCCGAAGGCTGTGACCTGATTGTCATGGGCTCGCATGGTCGCCAAGGCATGAAGGCCTTGATCTTGGGCAGCGTCGCGCAAAAGGTTTTGACCCACTCCACGCTGCCGGTGCTGATCATCAAGCCCTGAGGCTTGGCTACCCCGTGAACCACGCGCCTTCGGGCGCGTTTGTCGTTTTGCGCGGGCCATTGGATGCGGCGAGCAGGGCTTATGGGCGCTCCCTACAATGTTCAGCCTTGCT
>JALRFN010000052.1 GCA_023268425.1 Burkholderiaceae bacterium
AAGACGCGTATGCGAATACCCACGTGTCGTGACCCTTGTCGTGATGGGCACAAATATCTTGCAAGTTCAGCCGATGTTTGGACACGAGCGCTTCTACAATTTTTTGCGGTGGTTTTCAGCGATGCTGTGGCCATTATGCAAGCGCGTTGCATGGGCACGCGCTTCGGTCAAAACAGGGAGTGATGATGGATCAAGATGAAGAGGACAACAAGGGTTTGTTGTGGATCGTGCCGGCGGTCGGTGTGGTGCTGGCCGTGGTTTTGGGCGTTGCGGTGCAGCAGGTGAGGGGCCATGCGCAGGCCACATCCGCGACCGCCAGCTCGGCGACTGCGGTTGAGGCGGCGCCCCAAGCCGATCAGGACGCGGCGTCCGTGGTGGTGACCGATGGTTTGGTGACGTTTTATTTCGCCTCGGCCCAGGCCGATGTGGCGACAGGTGCGGTTGAGGCCTTGAGCGCTGCGGTGGCGGCGGCCCAAGCAGGCAAAACCCTGGTGTTGTCGGGTTATCACGATGCCTCTGGCGATCCTGCATTCAATGCCGATTTGGCCAAACGCCGCGTCTTCGCGGTGCGCGATGTGCTGTTGCAAAGTGGCGTGGATGAAGCCCGCATCCGTTTGGAAAAACCACAAGAACTGGTGGGCTCTGGCAGCCCTGCGCAGGCACGCCGTGTCGAAGTAGTGATGGTCGATTGAGTGAACCGTCGGAATCCAAACCAAAGGGGCCCTCAAGCCCCTTTTTTTTGTGATCGGTGAACGCCTTAGGCGTCGCGTTGGATCAGCTCGATCTTGTAGCCATCTGGGTCGGTGACAAAGGCAATCACCGTGGTGCCACCTTTCACGGGGCCCGCTTCGCGGGTCACGTTGCCGCCAGCTGCTTTGATGCGTTCGCAAGCGGCGTAGGCATCGGGGACGCCGATGGCGATGTGACCGTAGGCGTTGCCCATGTCGTATTCAGTCTGCCCCCAGTTGTAGGTCAACTCCAACTCGGCTTGTGCGGGGTTGGCCTCGAAGCCCAAAAAGGCGAGGGTGTATTTGTACTCTTCGTTGTCACGCTGGCGCAGCAACTGCATGCCCAAAACTTGGGTGTAAAAGTCGATGGAGCGTTGCATGTCGCCGACACGCAGCATGGTGTGCAAAAACCTCATGGTTGTTTCTCCGCAGGCAAATCAAAGACCAAACAAGTTGTGGTGCCGTGAGCATACAGGGTGCCATCTGGCCCAACCAGTCTCCCGTGTGCGGTGGCCAGTTGCCGGCCGCAGTGCAGCACCTCGCCGATCGCGCGCACCCTGGGTGTGTCGGGGCGAATGGCGCGCACGATGTTCAGCGACAACTCACCTGTGGTGTAGCTGCGACCCGCAGGCATTTTGGTGTGCACGGCGCAAGCCATGGCCGAGTCCAACAGCGTGGCGTACCAACCACCGTGTATGCCGCCCATCGGGTTGAGTTGGGTGTCTCTGGGGTGGCCTTGGAAAGTCGCCATGCCGTCGCCAACCTCCACCAGCAAATAGTCCAAGGTCTTGGCGATGGTCGCGTAAGGCAGGCGCCCATCCATGACGCGCTTCATGGCCTCCAGCCCGGTGAGCGCGCGCACTTCGGCGAGACCGACCACACCAGGTCCTCGGCCCTGCTGGAGTTGTTCGTAAAGCTGAGCCTCGCGCTCCAGCCAGGCTTGCAAGTCGTTGGTGCTCATGTCGCAGTCTGAGGGTAAATGCGCGAGGCTAATGGTCTTGGAGCGCTGCGCATGTCGCGCACGAAAAAGCCACCCGAAGGTGGCTTGGTGCGCGGAGCAAGGGCGCGTCAGTTGATGCGACCGTAAGACGTGCGCAAGGGGTCGATGGTGCCGCGCTCGTTTTTGCCGTTGCGGTTACCGCCGCCACCGCCGCCCCCACCACCGTTGCGACGGCGGTTGCCTTTGCGGGCTGAGTCCACGCTGGTGCGCAGCGGGTCGGCCGAGCGCGGCAACATGTCGGGGTCGCGCGGTTCACGCGGCTCGCGAGGTTCGCGGTATTCGCGCGGCTCTCGTGGCTCGCGGTGCTCTCTCGGGGCGCGGGCTGGTTGGCCTTGGCCAGCTTGCGCTCCACCGCCACTGCCGCCACGACGGCGACGGCGGCGCGAACGGTTGGGGTTGGGTGCTGGTTGGCCGTCTTCGCCCACCGCGACTTCGCCTTCAGCGCCCTCTGCACGCGGGCCGTTGCGGCGTTGACCTTGGCCCGGTCCAGCCTTGCGTTCGCGCATGCGTTGCATCATTTCTTGGCGGGCTGCTTTGGCCGCAGCCGACATGACTTCGCGTGAAGGCGGCTTGCCACGGCCGCCCCACAGCACCTGGCGACCCAGGGCAATGGGCTCTGCAATCTCGCCTTCGGCGGGGCCGAATTCGGTCAGCAAGCGCACTTCCAAGCGCTGCGAGATGAAGCGTTCGATGTCTTGCATGAAGCCTTCTTCATCCAAGCTCACGAAGCTGATGGCTTCACCACTGGCGCCAGCGCGGCCCGTGCGGCCGATGCGGTGCACGTAGTCTTCGCTGATGTTGGGGATGTCGTAGTTGACGACGTGCGGCAACTCGTCGATGTCGATGCCACGCGCAGCGATGTCGGTGGCCACCAGGGCACGCAGCTCACCCGACTTGAAGCCGCCGAGGGCTTGGGTGCGCGCGGTTTGGCTTTTGTTGCCGTGCAAGGCCATGGCGCTGATGCCGTTGTCGTTCAAAAAGTCTGCCACGCGGTTGGCGCCAAATTTGGTGCGCGTGAAGATCAACACTTGTGACCAATCGGCCTCTTTCATCAAGTGCATCAGGAGTTCTTTTTTGCGCTCGCGGCCAACGGGGTAGATGGCTTGCTTGATCAGTTCAACCGTGGTGTTGCGCGGTGTGACCTGAATTTGCTTGGGCTCGCGCAGCAGGCCGTTGGCCAACTGGCGAATTTCGTCGCTGAAGGTGGCCGAGAACAACAGGCTTTGCTTGTTTTTGGGCAGCAGGGCCAAGACTTTGCGCACGTCATGGATGAAGCCCATGTCCAACATGCGGTCGGCTTCGTCCAGCACCAAGATCTCCACGCCACTCAAGTCAACGGCATCTTGTGAAGCCAGATCCAGCAGGCGGCCAGGCGTGGCGACCAAGATGTCCACGCCTTTTTTCAGTCGGTTGATTTGCGGGTTCAAGCCCACGCCGCCAAACACCACGGTGGACGTCAATTTGAGGTTGCGACCGTAGGTTTGCACCGACTCTTCGACCTGTGCGGCCAATTCGCGTGTTGGCGTCAACACCAAGGCGCGCACTTTGGCCTGGCTCTCGCGTTGGTGCAGCAGCTGCAGCATCGGCAGCGTGAAGGCTGCGGTCTTGCCCGTGCCCGTTTGGGCGCCGGCCAATACGTCATGGCCCTCTAAGACGATGGGGATGGCTTGGGCTTGGATGGGGGTGGGCTCGGTATAGCCCTCTTGTTGTACGGCTTCCAAGATGGCCGGTGCCAAAGGCAAGGTGTCAAAACTCATGTGTAAAGGGTTTCGCGTCGCGAAGCTGCGACAAGCTTGACGGTGCGCCGCTTGCACATGCTGATGTGCCAAGGGCCAGTCTGTCACCGGCAATGGGTTTGGAAAAAATCAAAGTGCGGGGACAGGATTTGTCTTCATCCGCACGTTCACAGCCTTCCTGCTGCGTCGCGGCGACTGGTGCACGCGACAGACCAGATTATGACACGCTTGCTCGCAGTCACAGGGCGTTGTCTGGGACTAGGGATAATACGGGGTTTTACATTGACCACAGTGCACGGGAGCCAGCATGGCGCAATACGTATTCACGATGAACCGCGTGGGCAAAATTGTCCCGCCCAAACGCCAAATCCTCAAAGACATCTCCTTGTCGTTTTTCCCAGGCGCCAAGATTGGCGTGTTGGGTTTGAACGGTTCGGGCAAGTCCACGCTGCTCAAAATCATGGCGGGCTTGGACAAAGAAATCGAAGGCGAAGCGGTGCCCATGGCGGGCATCCGCATTGGCTATTTGCCCCAAGAGCCTGAGCTCAATCCCGAACACAACGTGCGCCAAGCCGTGGAAGAGGGCATGGGCGAGGTGATGGCAGCCAAGGCCCGTCTGGAAGAGGTGTACGCCGCCTACGCGGAACCCGATGCCGACTTTGACGCCTTGGCCGAAGAGCAAGGGCAGTTGGAGGCCATCATCGCTGCGGCGGGCACCGACAGCGAACACCAGTTGGAGATTGCTGCCAATGCCTTGCGCCTGCCTGCGTGGGAAGCCAACATCGGCATGCTCTCAGGCGGTGAGAAACGCCGCGTGGCCCTGTGTCGTTTGTTGTTGTCCAAGCCAGACATGTTGCTGTTGGACGAGCCGACCAACCACTTGGATGCTGAAAGCGTGCAGTGGCTGGAGCAGTTTTTGTACCGTTTCCCCGGCACTGTGGTGGCCATCACCCACGACCGCTACTTCTTGGACAACGCCGCCGAGTGGATTTTGGAATTGGACCGCGGTCACGGCATCCCGTACAAGGGCAACTACTCAACTTGGTTGGAGCAAAAAGAGGCGCGCCTGGAGCAGGAACAACGCACCGAAGATGCACGCACCAAAGCCATGAAGAAAGAATTGGAGTGGGTGCGTCAAAACCCCAAGGGCCGCCAAGCCAAGAGCAAGGCACGTTTGGCACGCTTTGAGGAGTTGAGCGACTACGAGTACCAAAAACGCAACGAGACACAGGAGATTTTCATTCCGGTGGCGGAGCGCTTGGGCAACGAAGTCATCACTTTCGATGGTGTCAGCAAGTCTTTTGATGACCGCGTCTTGATCGACGACTTGAGCTTCAGCATTCCGCCGGGGGCCATCGTCGGCGTGATCGGCCCCAACGGTGCGGGTAAATCCACCTTGTTCAAGATGATTCGCGGCGTCGAGCAGCCCGATCAAGGCCACATCAAGATCGGCCAAACCGTGCAGCTGGCGTTTGTCGACCAAAGCCGTGAGGGCTTGGATGGCGACAAAACCGTTTGGGAAGACATCTCGGGCGGCTTGGATCACATCACTGTGGGCAAGTTCCAAATGCCCAGCCGCGCCTATTGTGGACGCTTCAACTTCTCTGGCGGTGACCAACAAAAGCGCGTGGGCACGCTTTCGGGCGGTGAGCGCGGTCGCTTGCATTTGGCCAAGACTTTGGCTGCTGGCGGCAATGTCTTGTTGTTGGACGAACCATCCAACGACTTGGACGTCGAAACCCTGCGTGCTTTGGAGGACGCCTTGCT
>JALRFN010000077.1 GCA_023268425.1 Burkholderiaceae bacterium
CCAAGGCGGCATGGGCGTGGGTGTTTCGGCATCTCGCTTGGCCTCCGCGGTCGCCCGCTTGGGTGGCATGGGCACGATCTCGTCGGTGGACCTGCGCCGTCACCACCCCGACTTGATGGCCCAAACCCAACACCTGGACAAAGAGCCCGACGCGGGCGCACGCATCGACGCGGCCAACCTGGAGGCCTTGGATCGCGAAATTCGTCAAGCCAAGTCGGCGTCCAAAGAACGGGGCATGATCGCTGTCAACATCATGAAGGCGCTCAGCGCTTATGAAGCGTATGTGCAGCAAGCCATCGCCAGCGGTGCCGACGCCCTCGTGGTGGGCGCGGGCTTGCCGCTGGATTTGCCCGAGTTGTCACGCCAGCATCCCCACGTGGCGTTGATCCCCATCTTGTCGGATGCGCGCGGTGTGCAACTGCTGTTGCGCAAGTGGGAGAAAAAAGGCCGTGTGCCCGATGCCATCATCATTGAGCACCCGCGTCTGGCTGGCGGCCATTTGGGCGCAGCCAAGTTGGGCGACCTTAATGACCGCCGCTTCGACTTTGATGTGGTGATTCCAGAAGTACTCGACTACCTGAGCAAGGCCGGGCTGCAAGGCCAGGTCCCACTGATCGCAGCCGGTGGCATCAACAGCCACGCCCAAGTCTTGGCGTTGCAGAACCTGGGTGCCGCCGCCGTGCAATTGGGTACCGCCTTTGCCGTGACCGAGGAATGCGACGCCGCCCCCAGCTTCAAAGCCACGCTGGCGCAAGCCCGCCCGCAAGACCTGGTCGAATTCGTCAGTGTCGCAGGCCTGCCCGCACGCGCCGTGCGCACCCCCTGGCTGGACAAATACCTGCGCATCTTGCCCATCTTGCAAGAACGCGCCCACGTCAAAGCCAAATGCAACATGTCTTTTGACTGCCTGCAACACTGCGGCTTGCGCGATGGTTTGGGCGAAATCGGTCAGTTTTGCATCGACCAACAACTGGCCCACGCGCTCGAAGGCGACACCCAACGCGGCTTGTTCTTTCGTGGCGCCGCCGCCTTGCCCTTTGGCGAAGAGATCCGCAGCGTCGCCGAATTGGTGCGCCATTTGCTCACGCCTCAAACCACCCCTCCCCAGCTGGCGTGGTGAGCCCGCAGCCCGGCTGAGACAATGGGCCCATGACAATGGACCTGTACCCTTGGCTGCTGCTGATTCACCGCAGTTGCGTGGCCCTCAGTTTGAGTCTGTTCGTGCTGCGGGCCATCGGCGTTTTGTGTGGACAAGCATGGCCCATGCGCGCCAGCTGGCGCTGGCTGAGCGTGGGCATCGATACCCTGCTGCTCAGCGCTGGGGCTTCGCTGTGGTACGTATTGGCACTGAATCCGTTGCACCAGTCTTGGTTGGGTACCAAGCTGATGCTGCTGGTGCTCTACATCGGCCTGGGTTCGCTGGCGCTGAAGCGCGCCCCAAGCTTGCGCAGCAAAAGCCTGGCCTTGGGCGCGGCCGCCGCCATCGCCGCGATCATGGTCGGCATCGGATGGACGCGTCACCCCTTGGGTTGGTTCGCCCTCTGAGCCGAATCAAACGGGTGAACGGCCCTCGCCTGCCTCTTCAATCGTTTGCCCATCGCGAATGCGGTAGATGCGCTTGAAGGTCGGGATGATCTTTTCATCGTGCGTCACCACAATGATGGCGGTCTCGGCTTGGCGTGCCATGTCATTGAGGATGCGAACGACTGCCATAGCCCGCTCACTGTCCAACGGTGCGGTGGGCTCGTCAGCCAAGATCACCGGCGGTTGGTTGACCAGTGCTCGCGCAATCGACACCCTTTGCTGCTCGCCACCGGACAACTGCGCGGGCTCCGCTTGCGCGCGATGTGCCACATCCAAGGCCGCTAACAGTTGCATCGCTTGGGCGCGCGCTTGAGCATTGGGCACGCCCGCCAGCATGGGCAACAAGGCGACGTTGTCCAACACATCCAGAAACGGAATCAAATACGGCGCCTGAAAGACAAAGCCAATGCGATCGCGCCGCAAGGCACGCAGGTCAGACGCCAACCAACCGTCGTCATAAATGAGCTGATCCCCCAGGGTCATGCGCCCCGACGTGGGTTCGATGATCGCACCCAAACACTTGAGCAAGGTGCTTTTGCCAGAGCCTGAAGGCCCCACCAAACCGACCACCTCGCCGGGGGCGACTTGCATGTTGACGTTTTTCAAGGCCTCCACGGCGGCCTCACCTTGTCCATAAACCTTGCGCAGGTTTTCGATGCGAATGCCACCCGTTCCGTGCAACAGCATGTTTGTGTCCTTCAACTGATCGCCTCCGCAGGATCAACAGCCAAGGCGACACGAATCGCCAGCGTGCTGGCCAACGCGCAAATCGCCATGGTTGCCACAAAGCCCGTGACAGCGTCTTGGGTCAACAGCAAGACGAATTTGGGGAACACCGGCGCCCACAACGTGGCCACCAATTTGCCCACGACAAAGCCGATCACGCCCAAGCCCATGGCCTGCTGCAAAATCATCGCGGCGATGGTGGTGTTGCGGGTACCGATCAGTTTGAGCACAGCGATCTCGCGGATACCGTGTCCAAGCGGTTTGATCGAATCGATGCGCTGGTCAATAACGCGGGGGGAATCGTGGCGACCCAGCAGCAAAGCGTCGACGGCCACGAGCTCACCCTGCAACGCAATGTCCTCGGCTCTGTGGTTCTGACGGAGCGTCTTATTCCCAAGCTTCTCAACACGCGAGGTCGAGTCATTCACACCTCCTCCATGGTGGCGCGATTTGGTCGCATTGATCTGGAGGACC
>JALRFN010000216.1 GCA_023268425.1 Burkholderiaceae bacterium
CTGATGCTGTCGGTCTACGTGCGGCAGTTGGAAAACTTCGCGGGCACCATGAATTTCGTGATCTTCCCGATGTTCTTCATCAGCCCTGCGCTTTATCCCCTGTGGAAGTTGGAAGAGGCAGGCGCTTGGCTGCTGTTCAACTTGGCGCAATACAACCCGTTCACGCACACCGTCGAGGCGATTCGTTTTGCGTTGTACGGTCAAGCCCAAACCACCAGCTTGTGGGTGCTGTTGATGGGCAGCGCGGTCTTTTTCTACCTCGCCTTGCGCGGCTATGACCCGCAGCGCGGCTGGATGCGCCAACGCGGCGGCAAATGACAAGGGGGAATACAGCCATGAGCACCACAACCAGCACCGCCCAGATTGCTTGGCGGCGGCAGCGCCGAAGCCTGTTGCAAAGCGCCGCTTGGGCGGGCCTCGGCGCGACTGGCCTGAGCTGGGCGGCTGAAGACCCCACCGGCGGTGACCCCTTGGGCTCCATGCAGTGGCCGCTGATTCGCGACGCCTACATGGGCGCAGGCAAGGCCTACCGCTTCAGCCCCGAGGTCTTGGTCAAGGGCCCGCCGTTCGCGGAGGACGCGATGAACGTGCCCGTGATGGTCGACGCGCGCCCCTTGCTGGCGCGCGGCTTGAAGATCGAACGCATCGAAGTTGCCGTCGACCGCAACCCCATCCCCCATGTGCTGACCTACTACCCCGAACGCGCCCTGCCGGTGCTGGCGTTTCGCTTTCGCATGGAACAGGGCTCGCCGGTGCGGGCCATGGTGCGCACCAGCGACGGGCAATGGTGGGTGGGCCACACCTGGGTGGACGCGGCTGGCGGTGGCTGCACCGTGCCCGGCGCCACGCGCAAAGACGGCACTTGGAGCCGCACGCTCAACCACGTGCAAGCCAAGTTGTTCAACAGCGTCTTGCAAGGCCAAAGCACGCGGCTGCGCGTGCGCGTCATGCACCCCATGGACACGGGCTTGGTCAGCGGCATCCCCTCGTTTCACTTGGAAGACTTGGTGATCCGCGACGACCAAGAGCAAGACTTGGCGCGCCTGGAAATGCACGAGCCGATCTCAGAAAACCCTTTGCTGACCTTCGAGTTGGGCGCTGCGGTCAAAGGGGCGGTGCACATCAGTGGCCGCGACAACAACGGCAACACCTTTTTTCAAGAGGTGGGGGCATGAGGGTCACACAGGTGTTGTTGAAGATTGGTTTGGCCGGCTTGGCCTGGGCACTGGGCGCGGTCGCGTGGGCCCAAGCCAACCCCAAGACATTGAACTACCACCTCAAGCCCACCGAGGTCGCGCCCGAAGTCTGGGTCTTTGAAGCGCCAGTCGAAGACTTCAGCAAAGCCAATGGCTGCAACATCATCAACACCGGCGCCATCGCCACGGCAGAGGGCACGATCGTCATCAACACGGGGGTGTCCAAGCACTATGGTGAACAGCAACGCGCGGCCATCCAAGCCTTGAACGCCGCGCCCGTGCGCCAAGTCGTTAACCTCAATTTGCACCCCGACTATTTCTTTGGCAACCAAGCCTGGGCCGATGTCGGCGTGCAAGCCTTGGCAGGCACCATGGCCGGCCAACAGCGCGAGGGCGCGGCCTACGAAGACAACCTGTACCGTTTGTGTGGTGACTGGATGCGTGACTCCAAGAGCACCCCAGCGCAACAAGCGCTCACACCTGGCACGCAATCACTGGGGCAACACCGCTTGATTTGGCAGCGCCTGCATGGCCACACCAGCGACGACTTGGTGCTCATCGACACCCACGCCAAAGTGCTGTTCGCTGGCGGCCTGATCTTCAAAGACCGCGTGCCCACGGCGCCACACGCTGATATCGCCGCTTGGCGTGAATCGCTGAGCCAGCTGCGCGGCTTGATCAGCGCGCACGGCCTGACCACCATCGTGCCCAGCCACGGCCCGGTGCACCACGACTTATCGGGCTTGACACAAACCCTGGACTGGCTGAACTGGATGGACGAAACCTTCCAACGCAGCGCCCAAGCGGGCCTGGACCTCGGTGAAGTCATGCGTTTAACAGTGCCGGCGCGCTTCCAAGGCTGGGCGGCCATGCCCGACGAGTACCTGCGCAGCGTGACCTACCTCTATCCGCGCTACGAACGCCAAGCCTTGGCCCAGTGAGTCGCGGGCGGCTCCGTGGTCGAACGGCTGGCAAGGTGCCCGACGCCAGCCGTGTCACCGGGCTGTCACACCTGTCACAGCAGGTGCTCCAGTTTTGAACAGCGTCCACGCGCGCGGGCCCCTTTCAGGCAGTTCGCCCTAGACAAAGCCCAAATCACGACCACTTGACCCGCCCAAACCTAGGGTCTTTCCCAGGTGGCACAGCACTTGCAAACCTCAAACAGACGCCACGCGCGCAGGGCCTGCAGGTCAATGGCACGTGTCCGTCCAACGCTAGCCACAACATCACCGCAGGAGACCGGACGTGAAAAAGACTTTACTGAGCATTCTGGTGACCCTGGCCGCCGCCCAAGTGGGCGCCGCCGTCACCCAAGACATGATCAACAACGACGCCAAGACCACCGAAGACGTGCTGAGCTGGGGCATCGGCCCACAAGGCCAGCGCTACTCGCCTTTGAACGACATCAACACCAACAGCATCAGCAAACTGGTGCCCGTGTGGTCCATGTCCTTCGGTGGTGAAAAGCAACGCGGACAAGAGTCGCAACCACTGGTGGCCAACGGCAAGATGTTTGTCACCGCCTCTTACTCGCGCATCTTTGCGGTGGACACCAAGACGGGCAAAAAACTCTGGAAATACGAACACCGCTTGCCCGAAGGCATCATGCCTTGCTGCGACGTGATCAACCGTGGCGCCGCGCTCTATGACAACCTGGTGATCTTCGCAACCTTGGACGCCAAGCTGGTCGCCCTGGATCAAGAAACTGGCAAGGTGGTTTGGCGCGAAAAAATCGACGAGTACTCGGCCGGCTATAGCGCCACGGCGGCGCCCTTGATCGCTGGCAACCTGCTGCTGACCGGCGTCTCAGGTGGTGAATTTGGGGTGGTCGGCCGCGTCGAAGCGCGCGACCCCAAAACCGGCAAGATGGTCTGGTCGCGCCCGGTGGTGGAAGGCCACATGGGCTACAAAGATGGCAAGGAAAACGGCATCACGGGCAAGACCAACGCCTCGTGGCCGGGCGAGATGTGGAAAACCGGTGGTGCGGCCACTTGGTTGGGCGGCACCTACGACCCGTCCACCGGCTTGGCCTACTTTGGCACCGGCAACCCCGGCCCCTGGAACAGCCACCTGCGCAAAGGCGACAACTTGTACTCGTGCTCGACCGTGGCCATTGACGTCAAGACCGGGCAGATCAAGTGGCACTATCAAGGCACGCCCAACGACGGCTGGGACTTTGACGGCGTCAACGAGTTCGTCACCTTTGACATGAACGGCAAGCGCATGGGCGGCAAAGCCGACCGCAATGGCTACTTCTACGTCATCGACGCCAACAACGGCAAGCTCAACAACGCCTTCCCCTTCGTCACCAAAACCACCTGGGCCAACGGCGTGGACTTGAAGACTGGCCGTCCCAACTTTGACCCCGCCAACCGCCCCGGTGACCCCACCGCAGGCGACGGCAAGAAGGGTCAAGCCGTGTTTGCTGCCCCTGGCTTCTTGGGCGGCAAAAACCAAATGCCCATGGCCTACAGCCCCGACACCAAACTGTTCTATGTGCCCTCTAACGAGTGGGGCATGGAAATTTGGAACGAGCCTGTGACCTACAAAAAGGGCGCCGCCTACCTGGGTGCTGGCTTCACCATCAAGCCTTTGTATGACGACTACATCGGCTCGTTGCGCGCTGTCGACCCGG
>JALRFN010000009.1 GCA_023268425.1 Burkholderiaceae bacterium
GCGCCAATGGGTAAAAAACAAACAGCCCGCGTTCGCTGCTGCCAACGCGGGCTGTTTGTTGTGCAGCGGCTCAGTGCCCGATGATCTTGGACAGAAAGTCTTGGGTGCGCTCGTTTTGCGGGTGGTCAAAGAACTCGTGAGGTGTGTTTTGCTCCACGATTTGTCCTTGGTCCATGAAGATCACGCGATCGGCGACGGCTTTGGCAAAACCCATTTCGTGCGTGACGCACAACATGGTGATGCCTTGGTCGGCCATCTCAACCATGACATCCAAGACCTCTTTGATCATCTCGGGGTCCAGCGCTGAGGTGGGCTCGTCGAACAACATGATCTTAGGGGTCAAGCACAGCGCGCGCGCGATGGCCACGCGTTGTTGTTGACCGCCGGAGAGCTGCAGCGGGTACTTGTTGGCTTGTTCGGCAATGCGCACGCGCTCCAACTGCTGCATGGCTTTGGCTTCGGCCTCTTTGCGCGGGATCTTGCCCACCCACATGGGCGACAAGGTGAGGTTTTCCAAAACCGTCAGATGGGGAAACAAGTTGAATTGCTGGAACACCATGCCAACTTCTTTGCGCACCTGATCAATGGCTTTGACGTCGTCGGTGAGCTCAATGCCGTCGACCGTCAGGTGGCCTTGTTGGTGTTCTTCCAAACGATTGATGCAGCGAATCAGCGTGGATTTGCCTGAGCCTGAGGGGCCGCAGATGACGATGCGCTCACCGCGTTGGACTTGCAAGTCGATGTCGCGCAAGACATGAAAATTGTTGCCGTACCACTTGTTGACTTTGTCGAAGGTGATGATGGGATCTGACACGGTTGCCGCCCTTTAACGTTGTTTGCCTTTGTTGAGTTGCTTCTCGACCCAGCGGCTGTAGCGAGACATGGAGAAACAAAACACGAAGTAGACCAAGGCCACGAAAATGTAGCCTTCCAAAATGAATGGGTGCCACTCAGGGTCACCCGACAAAGCCAGCCCCAACGCGCCCAGCAGTTCGTACATGCTCACGATGGTGACCAGCGAGGTGTCCTTGAAGTTGGAGATGAAGTTGTTCATCAAACCAGGCACCACCATGGCCAAAGCCTGCGGCAACACAATTTTGCGTTGGGTTTGCCAGTAGCTCAGGCCCAAGGTGGCCGCGGCCTCGTATTGCCCTTTGGGCAGGGCTTGCAAACCGCCTCGGATGGTCTCTGCGGTGTAGGCCGCCATGAACAAAGTGATGCCGACCAAGACCCGCACCATCACGTCAATGGTCGTGCCCTGCGGCATGAACAAGGGGAACATGAACGAGGCCATGAACAAAACCGAAATCAGCGGGACACCACGAATCAACTCGACGTAGACCACACAAATGGTGCGAATCGCAGGCATGTTGCTGCGTCGACCCAGCGCCACGACCAAACCCAGCGGAAAGGATGCTGCAATCGACAAGGTTGACAACATGATGGTCAGAGGAAGGCCGCCCCAGCGATCGGTGGTGACCACGCTCATGCCAGCCACGCCGCCGTGCATGAGCAGGAAGAACACGGCCAAGACGCCAATCCACAAGGCCAACAACCAGCGCTGCCAGAACATGCGGATGCAACTCATGATCAGCAGGGCGACCATCAAGCTGGTGGCGATGATGGGGCGCCAGCCCTCTTCGATGGGGTAGCGACCGAGGAAAATCACTTTGTATTTTTCGGCGATCACGCCCCAGCACGCGCCTGCCCCGTCGGCATCACAGGCTTGCAATTCCGGGCGCCACACGGCGTCAGCCAGCGCCCAGCTGAACACCTGGGGCAAGGCCCACAGCAACAAGCCGCCGATGACCAGCGTCGCCAAAGAGGTGGCCCAGTCGTGGAACAAATTCGCGCGCAGCCAAGGCAACAAGCCCTCGGTTTTGATGGGTGCTGGGCGCGCGGCAATGGGTGAAAAACTCTGTGCAGTCATGTTTGTGCCGTCCTCACCGTTCCAAAATCGCCGAGCGCTTGTTGTACCAGTTCATCAGCGCAGAAGTGCTCAAGGACGTGGTCAGATAAACCAGCATCACGATGGCGATGCATTCCACCGCGCGTCCGGTTTGGTTCAAGGCGGTGTTGGTCACCGAGACGATGTCGGGGTAGCCCACGGCCACGGCCAAAGATGAGTTTTTGGTCAGGTTCAGGTATTGATTGGTCACGGGCGGAATGATCACGCGCAGCGCGTGGGGCAGCATGATCAGGCGCATGTCTTGTGCCTTGTTCAAGCCCAGTGCTGCCGCAGCCTCTGCTTGGCCGTGGTGACCGGATTGGATGCCGGCGCGCACCACTTCGGCGACAAAGGCCGAGGTGTAAATCGTCAAGCCCAAGGTGACGGCCAAAAATTCTGGTGTCACCGAGCCGCCGCCTTCGACGGCAAACTCGCCCTTGTGGGGCGCATTGAACTCCAAGGGCGCACCGCCGAGCAACCAGCCCAAAATCCCAAAGCCCAGGACGATGAGCAGGGGCATCCAGAAGGTGCTGCGGCTTTGCCCGCTTGCCTCGAAATGTTGTTGTGCGCGGCGCAGGTAAAGGCGGCTGGCGATGACGCCAGCGATCAAGCCTAGAGCCGCAGTGGCGTGGCCCATGGCCCAAGCGGGCTCCGGGAAGGTCAGACCGCCCTTGCTGAGGAAAAAGGGACCGACTTTCCACGGCGCCCAACTGTCGGGCAGCAAGTGGGTGAGCAAGAAGTACCACAGCAGCAATTGGATGAGCACGGGGACGTTGCGGAAGAACTCCACGTAAACCGTGCACAGGGCGCGAACCAAGGCGTTGCGCGAAAAGCGCCCCACGCCCAGCAAAGTGCCCCAGATGGTGGTCAAGATGATGCCCAAAACCGCCACGCGCAAGGTGTTGACCAGGCCAACGAAAAAGGCCTTGATGTAGCTTTGCGTGGACTCGTAGGGAATGGGCGTTTCGCCAATGTCAAATCCCGCCGGATCGGTCAGAAAGTCAAAGCCGCTTTGAATGCCGCGTTCGGCCATGTTCAACAGCGTGTTGTGGGTCAAGATCGCGATGACGCCAATCACCGCGCCGATGGCGATGATTTGGTAGATGACGCTGCGAAAGGCCTGGCTTCGCCAAGACCAGCTTTTCCTTGGAGCAGGAGCAGGTTGGTTCATACAAGCGTTCAGGAATTCAATGGGTGGGCTCAAGCGCGTCCGGCGTCGCTTCAGCCCTGCATAAAAATCAAGCGCTCTGAACAGAGCGCTTGATCGCTTGGCGAGCGCTGGGCCATGCGCGGTTCAATCAGAGCCGTGCATGGCCGGGCGACGCGATCAGCGCAGCGGCGGGGCGTACTGCAAGCCACCGTCCTTCCACTGGGCGTTGACACCACGGGGCAGGTTCAATGGCGTGGTCGGGCCGACGTTGCGCGCGAAGATTTCGCCGTAGTTGCCCACTTGGTCGATGGCACGGGCCATCCAGTCGGCATCCAAGCCCAGCAATTTGCCCGTGTCTTGGCCCTTGCCGCCCAAAATGCGGTTGGCCGACGAGTCGTCGCTGTCTTTCATGGTTTTCCAGTTGGCTTGGGTGATGCCGACTTCTTCGGCTTCGATCAGGCCATAGATCACCCACTTGACGATGGCGAACCACTCGTCATCGCCACGACGCACCATGGGGCCCAAGGGCTCTTTGGAGATGATTTCGGGCAGGATCACGTGGTCAGCAGGGTTCTTGGCTTCGTTGGAACGAATCGATGCCAAGCCCGACGCGTCGGTGGTGTAGGCCACACAGCGACCCGCAAAATAAGCGGCGTTGACTGCGTCGAGCTTTTCAAACACCACAGGCTTGATGTTCAACTTGTTGACGCGCGAAAAGTCGGTCAGGTTCTTTTCGGTCGTGGTGCCGGCTTGCACACAAACGGTTTGGTTTTTGAGCTGTTTGGCGCTCTTCATGCCGGTACGCTTGGGCACCATGAAGCCTTGACCGTCGTAGTAAGTGGTCGCCGTCATGTTCAGACCCAAGGAGGCGTCACGGGTGATGGTGAAGGTGGTGTTGCGCGACAGCACGTCGATTTCGCCAGACTGCAAAGCGGTGAAGCGTTGTTGTGCGGTCAAAGGCACAAACTTGACTTTGTCGGCAGAACCCAGGGTCGCCGCAGCCACGGCGCGGCAGACGTCGACGTCCAGTCCGGTGTACTTGCCGTTGGAGTCTGCTGCAGAGAAGCCGGCCAAGCCGGTGGACACGCCGCACACGACTTGACCGCGGGCTTTGATGGCGTCCAAAGTCGCACCAGCATGTGCGGGTGCGCTCAAAATCGCGGCTGAGGCCACGGAGAGGGCAGCAAGTTTCCAATGTTTCATAAATACTCCTGGTTGAGGGAAAACGAGGTTTGCAAAGCACCGAGCCTCGCTCGAAGCTGATGCAAAACTTACAGGGCGAATGTACACATTTTGTTGCAGATGGGTACTCGGGGTTTACCCGTTTTCTGGCGCCCGGCGTGCGAAGAACGCAGATCTGAAGCGCCGGTGTGGTTTAGCAAATGTCATGCCTTGGCGGCGCTGACCCGGGTTCGGTTTGAGCACCTGAAGGGGTGCATGCTTGCACTGCAGTGGATCTCGCCGCCTCGTCGCGGGGCATGGCCCGACGGTCAATGCAGGCGGTCAGCGGGCTCCAGCGCCTTGGTCTTCAGGAACGATGGCTTTGTAGGCGTGCCAGGAGGCAAAGCCCATCACTGGGCCCAGAACGACCAAGCCCAAAAAGTAAGGCAACATGGCCAGCACGATGGTCACGGTGATGGTGCCGCCCCACACCCACATGGCCAAGGGGTTGGTGAAGCAGGCCCGAAAACTGGTCAATGCGGCGGTGATGGCATCCACCTTGCGATCCATGATCATGGGGATGGCCACCACCGAGGCCATGAAGATGATGCCGGCGAAAATTGCACCCACGCCGACATAGGCCACGATGAAATCGAGGTTTTCTGGGTTCAACAGCTGCTTCAAGGGGTTGGTTTCTTCTGGCACCACGTCAAAGCTGAGGGCAAAGACGATCAGCGACGCGCGCGCCCACAACATTTCGAGCACCAGCAGCACCGCCGCAAACAAGGCCAGGGTGCCCGCCGAGGGCAGCCAAGCATCGAGTGCTTGTGCCAGCGACGGGGCTTGGCCCGCTTGCAGGGATTTGCTGGTGCGGTACAGCCCCAGGCACATGAACGGCCCCATCAGCAAAAAACCTGCACTCAGCGCCAAGACGTATTCGGTGGCCGACTCAAACGCCTGCAACAAAATGTGGCCCATCAAAAAAAAGCAGCCGCCAAAAAACAAAGCCACCCATGGCGCACGAAACAGGTCGCGCCAACCGGCCATCCACCACGCGAACGGCGCCGTCATGGGCACGCTGTTGAGCTTCATCCCCAAGGTGTTGCGGGTGGCGACGGCGGCTTCGCTGTTGGCGTCGTCACGAATGATCACGCCGTGCTCGTCGCGCTGTAGTTCTTTGATCGGGTCTGATTCACCCATGCCTGGCCTCCCGTGCTCTGTCTTGCCGTGCATACTAGGCGGGTGTGCCCATTGGATCAATCGTTTACCCCCTGGGGTTTGCCCTAGACTCAGTCACCTATGTTCACCGTCAGCCCTCCGTTTTGTGCGCCCTCCGTGTGGCGCGAGCAATTGCGCGACCACGCCTATGCGTTGCTGGCCCCTGTCGATGTCCCCGCTTGGGCGGGCGCCAAGGCCGAGGATTTGGCCGCACTGTTGCCATCGTGGGACGATTTGGCGCCTGACGCCTACTTGAAAGACGGCGGCAAGTACCGCCGCCGCCGACACGCCAGCTATGTGATCGAAGGCCAGCGCCTGGAGCGGGTGGCGCACCGCGCCCATTGGCAGCCCGTGTCTTACAACGCCTTGCACGGTGGCATGGAGCGCTGGTTTGAGCCAATCAGCCCAGAGGTCGAGGCCTCGAGCGCTTGGCGGGCCTTGTTGCGGGCGGCCGCGGACGCAGCCACCGCATTGCGCGGCGAGCGCACCTGGTATGTGGAGGCCCACCAATTTCGCATCGACACCACCGATGGCATTGGCCGCCCTACACCCGAAGGTGCGCACCGCGACGGTGTTGACCTGGTGTTGGTGGCGCTGCTGTCCCGCGTGGGTATCAAGGGTGGCGAGACGCGGGTGTTCGACGCCCGTGGCCCCTTGGGACAACGCTTCACCTTGACCGATGCTTGGAGCGTGATGTTGCTCGATGACCAGCGTGTCATTCACGAGTCCACGCCGATTCAGCCGGAGGGTGATTTTGGCTGGCGCGACACCTTGGTGCTGACGGTGCGCTCTGGCGGTTTTCAAGACGCGCCAGCGCAGACCGAGCCAGGCGCGTGAGCCGCCAACAAAAAAGCCACGGTGATCAGCCGTGGCTTTTTTGGGGAACTCTGAATCGCTTTACATGCGTTCAAAAATCGCGGCAATGCCTTGACCGCCGCCAATGCACATCGTCACCAAGGCGTAGCGGCCTTGCACACGCTGCAATTCGTGCAGCGCTTTGACAGTGATCAGCGCGCCGGTGGCGCCAATGGGGTGCCCCAAAGAGATGCCCGAGCCGTTGGGGTTGACCTTGGCCGGGTCCAGACCCAGTTCTTGGGATACGGCGCAGGCCTGAGCCGCGAAGGCTTCGTTGGCTTCGATCACATCCAAGTCGCTGACTTTGAGGCCAGTGCGCTCCAGCACCAGCTGTGTTGCTGAAATCGGGCCGATGCCCATGATCTTGGGCTCAATGGCAGTGTGGGCGTAGCCCACCAAACGCGCCATGGGTTGCAGACCACGCGCTTTGGCCGCACCTGCTTCCATCAGCACCACAGCGGCGGCGGCGTCGTTGATGCCTGAGGCATTGCCTGCTGTCACGGTGCCGTTTTCTTTTTGAAAAACGGGCTTGAGTTTTTCAAAGTCAGCGAGTTGGGCGCCCGTGCGGAAGTGCTCGTCGGTGTCGTAGGCCACATCGCCTTTGCGTGACTTCAACATCACGGGCACGATTTGGCTTTTGAAGCGGCCTTCGGTGGTGGCGCGTTCGGCACGGTTGTGGCTCTCAACGGCCAGGGCGTCTTGCATTTCGCGGCTGATGTTGAACTGAGCCGCCACGTTTTCAGCAGTCACGCCCATGTGGATGTTGTGGAAGGGGTCATGCAAGGCACCGACCATCATGTCCACCATCTTGGCGTCGCCCATGCGCGCGCCCCAACGTGACACCAAGCTGGCGTAGGGTGCGCGGCTCATGTTTTCAGCACCACCACCAATGGCCACGTCGGTGTCGCCCAACAAAATGGCTTGGCTGGCCGAGACAATGGCTTGCAGGCCCGAGCCGCACAAACGGTTGACGTTGAACGCTGGCGTGGATTGCGCGCAGCCGCCATTGATCGCCGCGACGCGGGACAGGTACATGTCTTTGGGTTCGGTGTTGACCACATGGCCGAACACCACATGGCCCACCTCTTTGCCTTCAACCTGGGCGCGAGCCAGCGATTCTTTGACCACCAATGCGGCCAGTTCGGTGGGCGGTACATCTTTCAGGCTGCCACCATAGGTTCCAATGGCGGTGCGCACACCGCTGACTACAACAACTTCACGGCTCATTCGGATACTCCCAGTTTGGGTTTCAGAAAAATCAACAAACCACCATTATTGGCGATGGGCTGACCCCAAGCTGTCAGCCTGCACGTCTGTGCTCACAAGCTGCGCAGATCGGTCAAGACCTCTTGCCCAAAGCGCGCGCTGTGCAGGTGATTGAACAAAGCCTCGGCGGTTTGTTCGGGACTGGCCAACTGTTGCTGCTCGTGAAAGGCCACGAAATTGGCGTGATCGGGAAAGTCTTTGGGGTCGGCGGCGCGCAAGTGCACCTGCATGTCGGTGGCGATGACGCCGGGGGCGATGGCCTCGAGTTTCGCGGGGCTGGCGCTGCTGGCCTGGTCCAGGGACACGCAACGGGTCAACAAGTCCAAACCCGCCTTGACCGCACAGTAGGGGCCCGAGCTGGCCATGGCACGTCGGCCCAAGCCGCTGGAGATGTTCATGATGCGGCGCTCGCCACGCCAGCCCCCAGCCACCCAATCCTCCGTCGCGGCGAGGAAGCTTTGCATC
>JALRFN010000166.1 GCA_023268425.1 Burkholderiaceae bacterium
ACAAGGTGCTGCGTCGGCTGGTACCCGTAGATCATTACCCTAGCCCTAGCATGGCGACCATGCTGCAGCGCGTGGCCATCATCGACACCGAAACCACGGGCTTACAAGCCGCGCAAGACCGCATCATTGAGTTGGCGGTAATCGTCGTGGATGTGGACGTACAGCGAGGCTGCCCAGTCGGCCCTGTGCACGTGTTTGACGGTTTTGAAGATCCCGGGCGTCCCCTGTCGCCTGACATCGTGAGTTTGACAGGCATCACCGATGACATGGTGCGCGGTCAACATTTGGACGAGGCCCAGTTGGCCAATGTGATGGAGGGGGTCACTTGGGTGGTGGCGCACAATGCGGCTTTTGATCGGCCTTTTGTCGAGTCTCGACTGCCACAATTTGCTGCCCTGCCTTGGGCATGCTCATTTGCAGACATTGACTGGAAGGGGCAAGGGCGTTCCTCAGCCAAGCTTGAGGCGTTGGCAGCCGACGCTGGGTGGTTTTACGATGCCCACCGGGCAGACGCTGACTGCCATGCCTTGCTCACCGTGTTGACGCAAACCCTCAGCGATGGGCAAACTGGCTTGGCGCGGTTGTGGATGCAAAGCCAAGCGCCGCAGTTTCGCTTATCGGCGGTGGGCGCTCCCTTCGAGACCAAGGATGTGCTCAAGGCCCGCGGTTACCGCTGGGACAGCAACGCCCGTGTCTGGAGCTTGCGCATTGCCGGCGAACAAGCTTTGGCGCAGGAGCGTCAATGGCTGGCCCAACACGTCTACGCCAATCCGCGTGCCCCGATTCGCATCGAGGTCCAGGACGCTTACAGCCGCTACTCTGCGCGGGTGGGCGATGTGCGCCTAGAGCCACTGTGGGCGGATTCATCTGCCAGGAGCGCTTGAAACGAGTGACAGCGGCCTCAACTGAGAACACTATGGACTTGATCAATCAACTCTTCGCGTTCTTCTTGCGCGCTTTTTTACTGGTCGTTGGCATGGTGTTTGTGTTGGGCTTGATGGCCTTCGCAGCCTTGTTCTTGTTGGTGGCTGTGGTGTGGTCGTTGATCACAGGGAAAAAGCACCCCGTCCATGTGGTCTGGCAGCGCGCGCGCAGCACCCGTGACCAAGTTTGGCGAGCCTCGCGCGGTGGTGGGTTTGGGCGCAAGGACACTGCTGAAACCACCGAGTCGCGCCGCGCGCTGGCAGACATTACTGACGTTCAAGACCTCAGTGACAAGCGTTGAGCGCGAGCGCTCAAGTCGCGTGTGCGGGCGCCACAAGATCAGACTTAAGGTTGGCCGGGATGGCTGTCATCACGCGCCTCGGTCGATCCGAGCCGTTTGCGCTGCAGTGCCCAGTCGTATAGTATTTTTTTAGACGTCCCGGTGAGTGTGGCGGCGATGCGGCTGGCGCTTTTGACGGGCAGCTCTTCCAACAACAGGTCCAACACGCGCATCGCTTCGCCATGGTCGTGTTCGGCCGCAGGCGCGGGGGCCAGTGCAAAGACAAACTCACCTTTGCTGTGTTGCGTATCGG
>JALRFN010000139.1 GCA_023268425.1 Burkholderiaceae bacterium
CTCAGGTTGCCCGCGCTCAACAGCGTGATGCAGCGGTCACCCGTGTTTTCGTAGACCATGGCTTTGCGAAAGGTGCTGATCTGGTCGATGCCCGCATTGGTGCGCGAGTCCGACAGAAACACCAAACCCGCGTTCAAGCGAGCGGCCACACAGTAGGTCATGCTTTTCCTTGCTTCAGTGCGTACAAAACGTCCAGCGCCTCACGCGGCGTCAGGGCGTCGGGGTCAATGCGGGCCAAGGCCAGCTCCAGGGCAGAGGGCTCGGGCGTTTCGGTCACGGGTGGTGGGGCGAACAGATCGACTTGGTCAACGTCGGCTTGGTCGCGTGATTCCAGGCTTTGCAGCACATGGCGGGCGTGTTGCACCACGCTGCTGGGCACCCCCGCCAGGCGTGCCACTTGGATGCCGAAGCTGCGGTTGGCCGGCCCCGCTTCGATGTGGTGCAAAAACACGATGTCACCTTTGCCCGATTCGGTGGCGCTGACGTGCACATTGACCGCGTGGTGATGGTCTTCGGCAAACGCGGTCAATTCGAAATAGTGCGTGGCAAACAGCGTGAAGGCCTTGCACTTGTCGTGCAAATGCCGCGCAATGCCGGCAGCCAAAGCCAAGCCGTCGTAGGTCGAGGTGCCGCGTCCGATCTCGTCCATCAAGACCAGCGAGTGTTCGCTGGCGCTGCGCAAAATTTGCGCCGCCTCGGTCATCTCCAACATGAAGGTGGATCGCGCGTTGGCCAAATCGTCTGAAGCCCCGATGCGGGTGTGGATGGCGTCAATCGGCCCCAACACGCAACGCTCGGCAGGCACAAACGACCCCATGCAGGCGAGCAAGGTGATCACCGCGACCTGGCGCATGTAGGTGGACTTGCCGCCCATGTTGGGCCCGGTGATGATTTGCATGCGCTGTTTGGCGTGCAAGTCGGTGTCGTTGGGGATGAATGCCGCGCCGCTGGTGCGGTCCAAGCGCTCTTGCACCACCGGGTGGCGACCCCCGCGAATTTCAATGCATGGGGCCTCGGTGAATTGCGGGGCGTTCCAATCCAGGGTGATGGCGCGTTCGGTCAGGGCGCACAAGACATCCAGCGTGGCCAGTTGTCGCGCGACTTGGGTGAGGGCGCTCACGTGGGGCTGCAGTTGGTCCAAGACCTGTTCGTACAGGTATTTTTCGCGACTCAGTGCGCGGTCAGCCGCGCTCAAGGCTTTGTCCTCGAACGCTTTCAACTCCGGGGTGATGAAGCGCTCAGCGTTTTTCAGCGTTTGGCGGCGCTTGTAGTCATCGGGCACGCGATCCAACTGGCCTTGGCTGACTTCGATGAAATAGCCGTGTACGCGGTTGTATTGCACCTTGAGGTTGGCAATGCCGGTGCGTTCGCGCTCGCGCGCCTCCATGGCCAACAGGTAGGCGCCGCTGTCTGAGCCAATGGTGCGCAGCTCGTCCAGTTCGGCGTCAAAGCCGCTGGCGATCACACCGCCGTCGCGCACCATGGCCGCAGGCTCGGGGTCGAGTGCGGCTTGCAAGAGTGCCACCACGTCAAAGGGTGCCGACAGGTGTTCGGCTGCTTGGGTCAACAAGGGGTCGCTGTTGGGCGCCAGTGCTTGCGCCAATTCGCGCGCCAGCACCAGCGTGCGGGCCAGGGCCACCAACTCGCGTGGGCGCACTTGCCGCAGCGCGATGCGTGCGGTGATGCGCTCAGCGTCGCTGCAGCCTTTGAGCGCGGCGCGCAGTTCGCGCCAGCCCCCGTTGCCGGGGGCGTCGCGCAACACCGCAATGGCGTGCAAGCGCTGTTGGGCCGAGCGGCGGTCGCGCTCAGGCGACAGCAGCCAATGGCGCAGCAGGCGGCTGCCCATGCCGGTCAAGCAGGTGTCCAGCAGCGACAACAAGGTGGGCGTGGTTTCGCCGCGCAGGGTGTGCGTGAGCTCCAGGTTGCGCCGTGTGGCTGGTGGCAGGTGCACCAGCGCCTGTGACTGGGCGACACGCAACTCGCGCACGTGGTTGAGGGCTTGGCCTTGCGTGTGCTCCGCATAGTCGAGCAAGGCACTGGCTGCGGCGTGCGCGGCGCGCAGGTCTTGGGCGTTCCAGGCTTGCAGGTTGGCCGCGTCCAGACGCTCCAACAACTTGCGCACGCCCAGCGCCGCTTCAAACGCCCAGGCCGGGCGAATGGTCAGTGCGAGCCGTTGGCCCATGCCCGCCAGTTGTTGGGGCAACTGCTGCAAGGCGGATTCAAACGTGGGGGTGACCTCGGCACTGTAAATCAGCTCCTGCGGCGACAGTCGAGACAGCCATTGCCCGAGCTCGTCGGGCGCACACTCGGTCAGATGGACGATGCCTTGCGTCATGCTCAGCCAAGCCAAGCCCAGTTGGTTTTTGGGTGCTTGGTGCACCGCCATCACCAAGGCTTCGCCCTTGTCGCCCAACAACTCTGACTCGGTCAGCGTACCGGGTGTGACCACGCGCACCACGGCGCGCTCCACCGGGCCTTTTGAGGCGCCGACTTCGCCCACTTGCTCGCAAATGGCGACCGACTCGCCCAAGCGCACCAAGCGTGAGAGGTAACTCTCGACGGCGTGAAACGGCACGCCCGCCATTTGGATGGGCTGCCCCGCCGATTGGCCGCGCACCGTCAGCGTGATGTCCAGCAATGCGGCAGCGCGCTCGGCGTCACCAAAGAACATCTCGTAAAAATCGCCCATGCGGTAGAACACCAGCGTGTGTGGGAACTCGGCCTTGATGCGCAGGTACTGCTGCATCATCGGCGTGTGTGCCGAGAGGTCTGTGGGCGTTGTCGTGGGTGAAGACATGCTCAAGCGCGGTGGCGCGGGCGCCGCCGCTTCAGGGTTCAGGCTTGGGTGTCGTCGCTTTCGGCGTCGTCAGCGGCCGCTTCTTCACGCACAGCGATTTTGTCGGCCACGCCAGCGAACTTGGAGTACTTGCTCAACAGCGGCACCATTTGGCCGTAAATGCGTGGGTTGGCAGCCAAGACTTCTTTTTGATCCATGAAGTTGGCTTCGCCCGTGAAGTTGCCCACCAAGCCACCGGCCTCAGAGACCAGCAAAGAGCCTGCGGCCACGTCCCAGGGTTGCAGGCCCTTTTCAAAAAAGGCGTCGCAAAAGCCCGCGGCGACATAGGCCAAGTCCAACGCGGCAGCGCCAGGGCGGCGCACGCCCGCGCAGCGACTCATCACATCGCCCAACATGCGCAGGTAAGGCCGCATGGCGTCGCCTGGGCGGAACGGGAAGCCCGTGCTGACCAAGGCTTCACTCAAGTGCGTGCGCTTGGCCACGCGAATGCGGCGGTCGTTCAAGTAAGCGCCCTTGCCACGGCTGGCAACAAACAAGTCGTTGCGCGTGGGGTCGTAGACGACGGCGTGCTCGACGCGGCCCTTGATGGCCAGCGCGATGCTCACGCAATAAACGGGGAAGCCGTGGATGAAGTTGGTCGTGCCGTCCAGCGGGTCGATGATCCAAACATAGTCTTTGTCGCGGCCACGGCCTTCGCTCAGGCCGGACTCTTCGGCGTGGTAGCCGTGGTCGGGGTAAACCGCCTGCAAGGTGGCGAGGATGGCTTGCTCAGACGCGTGGTCCACCTCGGTGACAAAGTCGTTGGCTTGCTTGCTGGAGATGCGAACGGATTCAACGTCGAGCGCGCCGCGGTTGATGATCGCGCCGGCAGCGCGAGCCGCCTTGATGGCGACGTTGAGCATGGGATGCAGTTGGGTGGACATGGCGATGAGCAAGAGCAAAGGGGAGCAGCGCGATGGCTGCGGGTCTCGGGCGAGCACCTGAGACAATGCAGGGGGCTGCGCAGTTTGAGGGCCAGCAGCCAAGCCGCAGATTTTACCGTCAGCCAGACGTCAAGGGAGTGCAGTGTCGTGCGCACGCGATTTGTTTTGATTGAGACCAGCCACGCCGGCAATGTGGGCGCGGTGGCGCGTGCGATGAAGGTCATGGGCTTTGGCGATTTGGTCTTGGTGCGCCCGCGTTGGCCAGATGTCTTGCAGCGCGAAGAAGCCATTGAACGGGCCAGCGGCGCAGACGACGTGTTGCGCGCGGCGCGGGTGGTTGACACCCTGGCTGAAGCGCTGGACGGCATGACCCATGTTTGCGCCACCGCCATGACACCGCGCGACTTT
>JALRFN010000258.1 GCA_023268425.1 Burkholderiaceae bacterium
GTGATGCCTTGAACGCCCACTGCCGCGAGGGCTTCGCGCACCTCGTCGAGCTTGAAGGGCTTGATGATTGCGGTCACCAGTTTCATGTTCGCTCCTTTCGAAAAGCATGGATATGCACGCCTTCAGCACGGAGCGTGCCAAGCACTCCAAAGCGAATTTCTCGCCCACCAAGCCCCAAATTGCGCCGCCAAGCCGCCATGACAGTGCACCAGTCTGGCGCCGCATCGGCAATTTGCACCGAAGTGGTGCGCTCGCCTCAAGCCCGCGTGCTTGGCGTCCGCGCGCCCACTTGGGCACAATGGCTTTCACCCGCTGTCACCCACCCGCGCCCCACCCAAGCCCCCGCAGAGGGACTGCAACCGCGCACATCAGGGAGAAACCGCCCATGGGACTCGCCCATGTCCGCAGCCGCGCCTTGAGCGGCCTCAACGCCCCCGTGGTCGACGTCGAGGTCGATCTGGCCAATGGCCTGCCCAGCTTCACCTTGGTCGGGCTGGCCGACACCGAAGTCAAAGAGGCACGCGAGCGCGTGCGCGCCGCCATCCAAAACAGCGGCCTGAACTTCCCTCACAACAAACGCATCACCGTCAACCTGGCGCCCGCCGACTTGCCCAAAGACTCGGGCCGCTTCGATTTGCCCATTGCGCTGGGCATCTTGGCGGCCTCCGGTCAGATTGATGTCGATCGACTGGCCGACTTCACCACCCTGGGCGAGTTGTCGCTGTCAGGCCGACTGCGGCCGGTGCGTGGTGCCTTGGCCACCAGCCTGGCCATGGCCCACGCTGCGGACCCAAGCGCCTTGTTGTTGCCACTGGACAGCGCCCAAGAAGCCGCTTGGGTGCCGCAAGTGCGCGTTGCCGGCGCCGACAGCTTGCTGGACATCGTCGCTTGCCTGCAAACCCACGAACAAGCCGCCACCGACACCCCAAACAGTTGGCAATGGCTGCACGCCCAGCCCCCCGCGCCGCAACGCAGCGCTTTGGACATGGCTGACGTCAAAGGCCACGCTGCGGCCAAACGCGCCTTCGAGATCGCCGCCGCAGGTGGGCACTCACTTTTGCTGGTTGGCCCACCGGGCTCAGGAAAGTCCATGTTGGCCGCCCGTTTCGCCAGCCTGTTGCCACCGCTGAGCACCGAACAAGCGCTGGAGAGTGCGGCCATCTTGTCCTTGATGGGACGCTTTGACGCCAGTGCCTGGGGCCAACGCCCCATGGCCAGCCCGCACCACTCAGCCAGCGCAGCCGCCTTGATTGGTGGTGGCTCACCGCCCAAACCAGGGGCCATCACCCAAGCACACCTGGGCGCTTTGTTTTTGGACGAATTGCCCGAGTTCAACCGCGCAGCCCTGGAAGCCTTGCGCGAGCCACTGGAAACGGGGGAGGTGCACATCAGCCGGGCGGCCCACCACGCCTGCTTTCCCGCGCGCTTCCAACTGATCGCCGCCATGAACCCCTGTCCATGCGGCTACCTGGGACACGCGAAGAAAGCCTGTCGCTGCACGCCCGATCAAGTGCACCGCTACCAAGGCCGCATCAGCGGCCCGCTGCTGGACCGCATCGACATCCACATCGAAGTGCCCGCCATTGATGCCAACGACTTGTTGCACGCCCCGGCAGGCGCCAGCAGCGCCGACATGGCTCAGCGCATCCACCAAGCCGCTGCACGCGCATTGCAACGCCAGGGTCACCCCAACCAAGCGCTGCAAGGCGAAGCGCTGTTGACACACGCCCAAGCCACCAGCGCAGCCCAGGCCATGGCGCAACAAGCTGCCGAGCGCTGGCAATGGTCCTCGCGGCGCGTGCACCGGGTGCTGCGCGTGGCCCGAAGCATCGCCGACTTGGCCAACAGCGACGCCGTCGCCGTCGAGCACGTGGCCGAAGCCATGCAGTACCAACGCGCTTTGCTGCAGCAGCCGTGAAGCACGCCACAGGCGCCACGCCGAGCAAGCCCTACACTGCGGCTTGATGTCAACGCCTGCCGCCCAACCCAGTCGCGCCGCACAGCAAAGGCTTGTCGACGCCATTGCGCAACGGCGTCTGCCCGAAGCCATTGCCTTGAGCACCGAGCTCACCCAAAGCCACGCTGAACACGCTTTTGGCTGGCATTGCTTGGCGGTGGCCTTGGAGTTGAGTGACCGCTTTGAAGAGGCGCTGCCGCCCATGCTGCGCGCCATCGCCTTGAACGACCAAGACGGCCAAGCCTGGAGCAACCTGGCCAAGCTCTACAAAGACTTGGCGCGCTTTGACGACGCCATCGCCGCCAGCCACCGCGCCATCGCATTGCAGCCCAGTGACCTCGTGTCCCATGAGCGTTTGTTGTACCTGCTCAACCACATCGACGGACACCCAGACCCGGCGCTGAAACATGCTCGGGCCTTCGGCGCCTTGATGCACCGTTTGCACCCAGTGGCTTTCACGCACGCCCAAGCCCACCGCCATGCGCGTTTGCGCGTGGGCTTGGTGTCCGCTGACTTTCGCCACCACCCCGTTGCCTACTTTCTGCAAGACCTGCTGAGCGCATGGCTGCGACTGGAGGTCGACATCGTTTTGGTCAACCTCAACACCCAAGCAGATGACCTGAGCGCCAAACTGCGTGCCTGCGTGCAATCAGGTGCTTTGGGTGAGGCCGCCTGGATGGACGTGGCACGCCTGCCGCTGGCCCAAGCCGCACAGCGCGTGCACGACGCCGAAATCGATGTCTTGGTCGACTTGGCCGGCTTATCGGGTGGGCATCGCTTGCCCTTGTTCGCGATGAGGCCAGCCCCCGTGCAAGTGAATTGGCTGGGCTACTTTGGCACCACGGGTTTGGCCGAAATGGACGCGGTCTTGGTCGACCCTTATTGCCGCCCCGCTGAACTGGCCCCGCGTTTCACCGAGCGCTTGGTCAGCCTGCCTCATTCGCGCTTGTGCTATGGGCACGACGGTTTGCGCGATGCCCCGCCCGTCGCACCACTGCCTGCGCTCGAAAGAGGCCATGTGACGCTGGCTTGTTTTCAAAACCTGTCCAAGGTCACGCCAGAGGTGATGCATGTGTGGTCGCGCATCTTGCGCGCCAGACCGCAGACACACTTGCGGCTGCAAGGTCGGCAATTGGGCAACGCACCAGGCCAAGACGCCGCGCGACAACGATTGACCGCGGCGGGCATTCCCTCGGATCGCTTGCAGCTGCACGCCAAGAACGACTACGTGAGCTACTTGCATGCGCACGCCGAAGTGGACTTCATCGTCGATACGTTTCCGTTTCCAGGCGGCACGACGACGTGCGACGCCTTGTTCATGGGCGTGCCAACCCTGACCTTAGACAAGCCTTCTTTGATTGGCCGCCAAGGCGCCAGCATGATGCACAACGTGCGGCTGTCCGACTGGGTCTGCGACAACGAAGACCAGCTGGTCGAGCGTGCCCTGTACTGGATTGATCATCCCGAGGAGTTGGCCGCACTGCGCCAGCGACTGCGCACACAAGTGCAGGCCTCCCCACTGTTTGACACCCAGCGCTTTGCCCACGACTGGCTCAACACCCTGCAGTCACTCCACGATGCGCACTGGGCGAGCGCCAACACCGCCGCAACGACGCTTGCCATCGAGCCCCCTCATGCGGACCAAGTGGCCTTGTCGCAGCGCTTTGGCGAGCGCGCTTATGCAGAGGTCGCCAACACGGCGCGCGCTTGGACCACGCGCTGGCCAGATGCCGCCATTGCTTGGAAGTTTCTAGGCGCAGCCCTTGACCACCTGGGCCAATGGCCAGAAGCCGCCAGCGCCATGCAGCGCGCCATCGACCTGCAGCCCAACGACGCCGAAGCCTGGGGCAACTTGGGCAAGCTGAAAAAGGACTTGGGCGAACTGGATGCCGCCTTGGCGATTTACGAGCACGCCCTGACGCTGCAGCCAGATGATCTGTTGGTGCAGCAACGCCGCTTGTACGTGCTCAATCACCTCGACCACGCCGCGGCCACCAGCCGACATGACGCTGCGCGACGCTATGGCGCGGTCTTGCAGCGGCAATACCCCAAGCGCTTCACCCACACGCCTCGACCCCCACGCCAACGCTTGCGCGTCGGGCTGGTCTCCGGGGATTTTTGCTACCACCCGGTGGGCTTGTTTTTGCAACACGTCGTGCGCGCACTCGTTGAACTGCCCGTCCAGTTGTACTTGTACGACAACACCCCCAAACGTGACGCGTTGACGCAAAGCCTGGTCGACAGCGTCCACGGTCAGGGCGCGTGGGTGGACATCCGCCGCATGAACGACCACGAAGCGGCCGATCGCATCGCACAAGACGACGTCGATGTTTTGCTCGACCTTTCTGGCCACACGGCAGGCAACCGACTGGCTGTGTTCGCTCAAGGGCCCGCTCGCTTACAAGGCGCGTGGCTGGGTTACTTTGGCACCACCGGCGTGCCCAACATGGCGTTCATCTTGAGCGATGCCGCCAGCACCCCTGCCTCAGACCAGGCCGCTTTCACCGAACGCATCGTGAACCTACCCACAACGCGCTTGTGCTACGGCCATGACGACTTGGCCCGAGCGCCCGAAGTCAACGCGCTGCCCGCGCTCACGCGCGGACACATGACAGTGGCTTGTTTTCAAAACTTGAGCAAACTCACACCCGAAGTCTTGCGCGTGTGGGCGCGCATCTTGCGCGCCTCGCCGCACACGCGCTTGCGGCTGCAAAGCAAACAACTACAAGGTGACGCGGCGCAAGCCATGTGGCGACAACGCTTGGTCGAAGCGGGCGTGCCCGATGCACAACTGGCGCTGCACGCCCCGGGCAAATTGCTGGACTATTTCGCTGCGCACCACGAGGTCGACTTGATTTGGGACACCTTCCCGTTTCCCGGTGGCACCACCACCTGCGAAGCGCTGTGGATGGGGGTGCCGACCTTGACGCTGCAGGGCCACAGCATGATCGCGCGCCAAGGGGCCAGCCTGATGCACGCGGCCGGTTTGAGCGACTGGGTTTGTGCGGACTTGAAGACCTACGAATCGCAAGCCCTGGCGTGGTTGAACCGACCCGAAGCCTTGGCCAAACTGCGACAAGGCTTGCGCGAACGGGTGCGCCACAGTGCCTTATTTGACGCGCCTCGTTTCGCGCGCGATTGGTTGCAAACGCTGCGAAATTTGGTGGCCTCAAGCCCAGAGCAAACGCAAGGCCAAACCCAGCAAAACCACAGCTGAGACGCGGTTCAAAACGCGCTGCACGCCGGGTCGCTCGCGCCAAAACCGCCCCAAGCGACCCGCGAACACCGCCACCGCACCAAACAAAAACAAGGTGGTCAAGTTGAACAAACTGCCCAGCGCCAACAGTTGTGGCATGGCCGCCTGAGAGGCATCGACAAACTGCGGCAGCAAAGCCAAAAAGAACAAGGCCACTTTGGGGTTGCTCAAGTTCATGAACACCCCACGCCGCCACAGGGCGCTTGGCGATTGGGGCTGCGCAGCGGGCCTTGTCGGCGCGCCCGATTGCCAAGCGGCCCACGCCAAACGCATCAAATAAAGAGCGCCCAACACCTGAACCAGTTGCATGGCCCACGGGGTTGCCAACAACAAGGCCGCCAGGCCCAGACTGACCAGCAGGGTGTGCACCAGCAAACCCGTGCACAAACCCAAAACCACCCACAGCGCGGCACGCGCGCCGTGGGTCAGGGCTTGGGTCAAGACAAACACGTTGTCTGGCCCAGGCGCCAAGCCCAACAAGACGGTCACGCCAACGAAGGACAGGACCGTCTGCAGGCTCAGCGGCATCACCAATTCGGGCCCAACCACTGGCGCATCTGTGCCAGGTCTTGCGCGCTGCGCTGCGCCAAGTCTTCCAGCTGGTCTTCACCCACTTTGCCCACGTTGAAGTAGGTCGCTTGGGGGTGGGCCAAATAAAAACCGCTGACGCTGGACGCAGGGGTCATGGCCATGCTTTCGGTCAAGCCCATGCCGATGCGCTCGGCTTGCAACAAGGCCAACAAGTCTTGCTTGACTCGGTGGTCTGGGCAGGCCGGGTAGCCCGGTGCCGGGCGAATGCCCTGGTAGCGCTCCGCGATCAAGTCCTCATTGCTCAGGTGCTCGTCACGCGCATACGCCCACCACTCGGTGCGCACGCGCTGGTGCATGTATTCCGCTGCGGCCTCGGCCAAGCGGTCGGCCAAGGCCTTGACCATGATGGCGTTGTAGTCGTCGTGCTGCGCTTCCAACTCGGCGGCCCAAGCATCAGCCCCCAAAACCGTGACGGCAAAAGCGCCCGCGTAGTCCGCCGCTTGCAAGGGATCGGCGACAAAGTCGGCCAAGCAGCGCGAGGGGCGCATCTGACCGTCCACCGCCGTCTTTTCGGTTTGTTGGCGCAGACCGTACCAGGTCAAAACGGCTTGTTGACGGGTTTCGTCGGCGTAGAACGCGATGTCGTCCTGTCCTGCACGTTGGGCGGGGTAGAGGCCAACCACCGCGTTGGCTTGCAATCGGCGGGTTTGGACGATGCGCTGCAACATGGTTTGGCCATCGGCGTAAACCTTGCGCGCGGTTTCACCCACCACGGCGTCATCCAAAATGGCTGGGAACTTGCCTGCCAAGTCCCAAGTTTGAAAGAATGGGCCCCAGTCGATATATTGACTGAGGGCGTGCAAGTCAATGGACGTCAGCACCCGCGTGCCAATGAATGCGGGCTTGGTGGGTCGATAGGCGGCAAAGTCAACCACGGCCGCATTGGCACGGGCTTGCGCCAGTGTCCACAAGGGCGTGGTTTTTTTGGCCGCGTGCTGGGCACGCACACGCGCATATTCTTCGCGTTGCTCGGCCACGTAATCAACCGCCCGCTCACCCAACAAGCCTTGGCCCACACCCACACAGCGCGATGCATCGGGCACCCACAAGACCGGGCCACTGTAATGCGGCGCGATCTTGACCGCGGTGTGCACGCGAGAGGTGGTCGCGCCACCAATCAACAGCGGTGTTTGACGCTCGACGAACCAAGGGTCTTTTTGCATCTCGGCGGCCACCACTTGCATGGCCTCCAAGCTCGGTGTGATCAAGCCAGACAAGCCAATGATGTCGGCGTTGACTTCTTTGGCCTTGGCCAGAATGTCTTGCCAGGGCACCATGACGCCCATGTTGATCACTTCAAAGTTGTTGCACTGCAGGACCACGGCAACGATGTTTTTGCCAATGTCGTGCACATCGCCTTTGACCGTGGCCAAAACGATGCGGCCTTGTGATTTGACTTCGTCACCAGCGGCCAACATCTGGGCCTTCTCGGCTTCGATGTAGGGCACCAAGTGCGCCACCGCTTGCTTCATGACGCGCGCGCTTTTGACCACTTGTGGCAAGAACATTTTGCCCGCGCCAAACAAATCACCCACCACGTTCATGCCGTCCATCAGCGGACCTTCGATGACATGCAAAGGGCGGCCCCCGCTGGCGGCCAGCTCTTGCCACATGGTCTCGGTGTCTTCAACAATGAATTCGGTGATGCCGTGCACCAAGGCGTGCTTGAGGCGCTCGCGCACGGGTTGTTCGCGCCAAGCGTTGCGCTTGCTCTCGTCTTTGGCCGCGCCTTTGGCTGACTCGGCGATCTCGATCAAGCGCTCAGCGGCGTCGCTGCGGCGGTTCAAGATCACATCCTCAACGCGCTCGCGCAGCTCAGGTTCCAAGTCGTCGTAGACGCCGATCATGCCGGCGTTGACGATGCCCATGTCCATGCCCGCTTGGATGGCGTGGTACAGAAACACCGTGTGCATGGCTTCACGTACCGGCTCGTTGCCGCGAAAACTGAAGGACACATTGGAGACGCCGCCGCTGACCTTGGCGCCCGGCAAGTTGGTCTTGATCCAGCGCGTGGCTTCGATGAAGTCAACGGCATAGTTGTCGTGCTCTTCGATGCCGGTGGCCACGGCGAAGATGTTCGGGTCGAAGATGATGTCTTCCGGCGGGAAGCCCACTTCATTGACCAGAATGTCGTAGCTGCGCTGGCAGATTTCCTTCTTGCGCGCGGCAGTGTCAGCCTGGCCAACCTCGTCGAAAGCCATCACCACCACGGCGGCGC
>JALRFN010000314.1 GCA_023268425.1 Burkholderiaceae bacterium
ATCAGCATCGAAGACGGCATGGCCGAAGGCGACTGGGACGGCTGGAAGCTCTTGACCGAGCGTTTGGGTGGCAAGGTGCAATTGGTGGGCGACGACCTGTTTGTCACCAACACCAAGATCCTCAAGGAAGGCATCGACAAAGGCATTGGCAACTCCATCCTCATCAAGATTAACCAGATTGGCACCTTGACGGAAACCTTTGCCGCCATCGAGATGGCCAAGCGCGCCGGCTACACCGCCGTGATCAGCCACCGCTCGGGCGAAACCGAAGACTCGACCATTGCCGACATCGCGGTGGGCACCAATGCCGGTCAAATCAAAACCGGCTCCTTGAGCCGCAGCGACCGCATGGCCAAGTACAACCAGTTGTTGCGCATCGAAGAAGACCTGGGTGAAGTTGCGGTCTACCCTGGCCGGGACGCGTTTTACAACCTGCGTTGATGCGATCTGACGCACAGGGTTTGATTCACACCACATGCTGCACCCTACCCTGATGCGTCGCTACCTCGTCTCTGCCTTGCTGCTGCTGGTGCTGTTGGTGCTGCAAGCACAGCTGTGGCTGGGGCGAGGCAGCTTGCCGCGTGTGTGGGGTTTAGAGACCCAGCTGCAACAGCAACAGCAAAGCAACCGCACGGCCGAGCAGGCCAACGCCGAGTTGGCCAGCGAAGTGCGCGACTTGCAAACCGGCCTGGACATGGTCGAAGAGCACGCCCGCCAAGAGCTTGGGCTGGTCAAGCCCAACGAGGTGTTCATCCAATTCACCCCTGCACCCGCGAGCCCTCAGGCGGCGCCCAGCGCGCCCGCGTCTCGCTGACGCCCATGGGCTGGTTGCTACCCGAATGGCCCAAGCTGGCGCATGTGCACTGCCTCGCGCTGTTGGGTGCTGAGAGCACGGGCAAAACCAGTTTGATTGAAGCCCTGCAACAACGCTTGCAGCAACACGGCGTGCTGCATGCCGTGGTGCCCGAAACGCTGCGCAGTTGGTGCGAAGCCCAGCAACGCCTGCCGCGCGCCGACGAGCAAGCGGCCTTGGCCCATGGGCACGCACAGCACATCCATGCCCAAGCCACGGCCTTGCAAGCGGCGGCCACGGCGGCATCCAGCAAAGCCGTGCTGCTCATCGACACCACGCCGCTGATCACCGCGCTGTACAGCCAATATCACTTTCAAGACGGTGCTGGCCTGGCAGCAGCCTGCGCCTTTGAGCGCGGCGTGCACCAACGCCTGCTCATGGGCTTGGACTTGCCGTGGACACCGGAGCCAGGCATGCGCGACGGGCCTGAACACCGCGCAGCTTTTGACCGTTTGCTGCGCCAACAATTGAGCGCCTGCGCGCTGCCGCACACCGTGATCTACGGCCAAGGCAGCGCACGCCTTGACGCCGCTTGGTCGGCTTTGCAAAGCGCTTGGCACCGCGCCGAGGTGCCCCCGCGGCGAGTGGCCCCGACCTGGCGCGCCGCCTGTGCGTGTTGCGCCGATCCAGCCTGCGAGTGGGCTTTGTTCAGCGGCCTCAGCGCCAAGGCCTCCGCTTCAGGCGATTGACGCCGACGGTGCAGCGGTGTCGGTTGAGGCTGGCAACACCCCGTCTAACCAATCACACATCTCGACCAGCACTTGAGCGCGCTCGGGTTCGTTGAAACACTCGTGGTAGAGGCCGTCGTACAACTGCAGATGCCGCTCAGGACTGCTGACCTTGGACATCAAAAACCGCGCGCCATCCGGGTCGACCAAGCGGTCTTGTGTGCCTTGAATCACCCACAGCGGTGCGCTGATGCGGTGCAGCTTGGGGGCCAGGTTTTGCATGGCGCGCAACAACTCGGCGGCCAAACGCGCAGGCGTTTTGTTGTGGTTCACCAAGGGGTCGGCTTGGTAGGCGCTGACCACGGCAGGATCGCGGGAAATCCAAACAGGGTCCAAGCCCAAGACGCCCACATCGGGCGCCAACACCGACAGCAGGCGACCGATGCGCACCGTCCACGCCGAGATGTGCGGGCTGACCTGAACAGCGGGTGCAGACAAGACCACCGCCGCGCACGCATCTGGGTGATCCGCAGCGTCATTCGCCGCCAGCAGGCCACCCATGCTGTGACCGATCATCACCAGAGGCAACTGCGGCGCTTGCGCATGCACGTGCTGACGAAAAGCGGCCAAGGTGTCGCTCAAATCCTCAAAGCGCTGTATGCGTTGACGAGCGCCCGACGATTGGCCGTGACCCAGATGATCGAAAGCGTGCACCCGCCACCCCCTGTCCACCAGGGCTTGCGCCACATGCCCATAACGTCCCGAGTGTTCACTCAGGCCATGCACCAGCAGCACTTGGCCGCGCGCGGGTGAACCCGGGTCCCAACAGCGGTGAAAAATATCAAAACCCAAGGGCGAGGCCCAATGGCCGGTGGTTTCTTGCATGACGGCTCCAAATCAGTACCCATTTTGCAAGCAAGCCACCCCTGAGCGCCACCCGGTCGAACCCGAAGCCAGAGCCCCCTCGTTGAGCCCTTCAGCCAACTGAAACCCGCGCAATCGCCCGGCTCAGTCGCCCAAACCAACAGCCCCCATCAACAGCCGCCATCCATCGCTGGCTTGGATCGAAGGATTCAAGACCACACCAGGCTCAAGGCCAGCAAAGCGGGGGTGCCCACCGCCAGCGCCACGTTTCGGCCCAAACACGCGTGGCTGGGTACACCCAGTTCGGGCAGCCGCTTCAATTCACGCCACACCTGCCAGGCGGGCCAAGCCATCACCAACACCCCCAGCGAAAGCACTGGGAACCACCCCAAGCCCACCCCCAGCAACACCACCCCGCCCATGGCCATCGACATCAGCCCATGGGCGTGAACCGCAGCGCGTGTGCCAAACACAATGGGCCAGTTGCGTCGCCCCACCGCTTGGTCGGCGCGCATGTCGGGCAACTGGTTGAGCAAGAGCAAATTGTTCACCCCAAAAAACGGCACCAGCGACGCCCAACACACGCGCACATCCAGCGGTGCGCCCAAGGCCAAGTGCGCGCCCACCACCATCACCGGGCCAAAGGCCAAGCCGGGGGCCAGCAAACTCCCCCACGGTGAACGCACCAAGTGGCGGCTGTAGGACAACAGCAACAACAGCCCCAAAGCCCCCAGCCACAACAAGGGCCACCCCCTCAACGCCACCAGCCAAGCACCCACCATCACCAACACCCACAAACTGCCCCAGGCCAAGCGCCGAACAGCAGACAACAGTTCGGGGTGCGCGGGCAAGACGCCACTGCCACCGCTGAACGGGGTACGCTGTGTGGTGGCGTCCAAGCCGTTTTGGAAGTCAGCCGCTTCGTTGAACGCATTGACGCTGATGTGTGCCGCCAAGCCAGCGATCAACACCGCAAGCATGTGCATCCAAGGCCAACTCGGCAAAGACCGCAACGCGGTGGCCACGCCCAAAGCCAAGACCGCCGGAGTCAAGACCAAAAACGGGCCGCGCGCTGCGCGCCATGCACTGGCCCTCAAAGCCGCTCCCCCCGGTGCGAACGCAGCGATGGCCGCATCAAGACCCACCGCGCCAGGCTCAAGCTGGCGGGGTCGCACGCCATAGACCTGGCCGGTTGGCCAGGGCTCACTATCGCACCTGCCGATGCGGGCCCCGGCTCACACCCAAACTCAATGGGGCGCGCCATCCGCGCCACCCGCATGGCTGTCGGGCATGAACACCGCGGCCGCATCGATGGGGTCGAAGTGGTAATGGGCGCCGCAAAAATCACAATCAACTTCGATTTGACCTTGCTCGGCCAAGATGTCTTGCACCTCTGCTTGACCCAGGTTGCGCAACATGCCTGCGACCCGCTCGCGTGAGCAGGTGCAAGCAAAGCGCGGCTGAATTTGGCCTGTGCTGGGGACCATGCGCGCCAGGGGTTCGTCCCAAAACAGGCGATGCAAAATGGTTTCGGCGTCCAAGCTCAACAACTCTGATTCACTCAAGGAGCGCGCCAGCATGGCGATGCGCTCAAAGTCCTCGCTGCCGCCTTGTCGGTCTTGCTCGTCTGTGACCGCCGATTGCTGGGCCAAGTTGTCTTGGCCCGTGACCGGCATGCGTTGAATCAACAGTCCAGCGGCCAACTCGCCATTGGCCGCCAATACCATGCAGGTGTCCAACTGTTCGCTTTGGCGCATGTAGTACTCCAGCGCAGCGCCGATGCGCTCAAATGAGCGGCCATCGTCGTTGCTCAGCGGCACCACGCCCTGATAGGGCTGCTGACCGGGCAAGCGATCTTTGGGGTCCAAGGTGATCGCACAACGCCCTTGATCGTGCACGTTGACCAATTGGTGCAAGCCAGCGGCCTCGGGCACTTCACCCTGAACCTTGGCCGTGGCCCGCACACGAAAGTCCGACTGGATTTCAGCCACCATCAGGGGCACGGGGCCGTCGCCGGAGATTTGCAAGACCAAGGCGCCGTTGAACTTGATGTTGGATTGCATCAAAGCCGCGGCCGCACTGAGTTCGCCCAAGGTACGCGACACCGCTTCCGGGTACGCGCCCGATTCAGCGCGTGCTGCCAACATGGCTTGCCAGGCGTCATCCAAGCGCACCAAGGCACCGCGCACGGGCAAACCCTCAAACACAAATTTCTGCAGTTCCGACACCGGCCCCACTCCTCAAACACCAACAACAAAAAAGCTCCCCAAAGGGAGCCCGCTATTGTCGCCTAAGCGCCCAAAAGGCCTTCAATCGATGCGTTTGAGGCCTTGGGCGAATGCGCGCGCGTTTTCCGCGTAGTGAGCGGCACTGCGCTTGAGGCCTTCGATCTCCTCCGGGCGCAATTCGCGCACCACCTTCGCAGGTCGCCCCATGATCATGGACCCATCAGGGAACGACTTGCCCTCGGTGACCAACGAGCCTGCACCGACCAAGCAGTGTTTGCCGACCTTGGCACCGTTGAGCACCACGGCGCCGATGCCAACCAAAGACCCATCGCCGATTTCACAGCCATGCAGCATGACCATGTGGCCCACCGTCACGCCATTGCCCACATGCAAGGGCACGCCATGATCGGCGTGCAGCACCGAGTTGTCTTGGATGTTGCTGTTCTCACCGATGTGGATGTGATCGGCATCACCGCGCAACACCGCCCCAAACCACACCGAGGCCCCGGCAGCCATGTGCACTTTGCCCATGACCTGCGCGTTGTCGGCAATCCAGGTGTCAGGGTGCAACTCAGGTTGTGTGTCGTTCAAGGCATAAACCGCCATATCGATGCTCCAGCTTGGGGGTCACGTGTTGTTTGCGCATTGATCTTGCCACAGACCGCGCACCACCGACAGCCAATCGGTCGCAAACGAGGCACCGTCCATCAAGGGGCTGATCAGAACCTGCTTGCGCAAACCCGCGCGCAAACGCGCCAGGGCTGGCCAGTGGCGCGCCTGCGCCCAATGGCTGGCCCAGCGCACGTAGGCCGCTTCATCGTGGGTCACCCAAGCGTCTAAACCCGCCGCACGCAGCAAACTTTCACCCTGACGCCCCATCATGCCAGGACGCGCCAGTGTCAGCGTCGGCACCCCCATCACCAAGGCTTCGGCCGTGGTCGTGCCGCCGTTGTAGGGGAAGGTGTCGAGGATGAAATCAACCTGCGCATGCGCCGCCAAATAAGCGTGGCGCAGGGTTTTGCCGTGCCAAGTCACGCGCTCGGACGGAAAGCCCACTGCCTGCATGCGTGCCACCATGCGGGCCACCAGCGCCTCGTCCTCCCAGGTCTTGTGCTGAAAGCGCCAGCGCGCACCTGGCGCCGCCGCCGCGACCTGCGCCCACAAGGTCAAGACTTGCGCGTTGACCTTGTCCGGGTGCTGGAAACAGCCAATGGTCGCGTGCCCCCTTCCGCTGGCCGGCAAGGGGCTCACCGCAGGTGCGTCGGGCGGCATGCCCAGGCACAAGCGCGTGTGCGGTAGGCGGACCACCCGCTCGCTGAAACCGTGCGCCTCCGAATCAGGCACCGACACGGGATCGGCCAAGACCGCATCCATCGCGGGCAGCCCCAAGCTGGCGAAATAACCCAACCAACTCAACTGCAAAGGCGCTGGGCGGCGCGCAAAAACCTCAAGTCGATGGCCGGCGGTGAAGCCCGCCAAGTCAACCAAGACGTCGATGCGGTCATCCACGATGCGCTGGGTCAAGGTGTCAAAGTCCAGATCCTCCACTTGGCGCCAGGTGTGACACCGGGTGCGCAAAGCCTGTGTGTAAGGTGTTTCGCGGGCGCTGGTGTGGTAGGCCACCCAATGCACATCGTCACGGGGCATGTGCTTGAGCAAAGGCATCAAAAAATACGCCACTGGGTGGTCATTCAAATCGGCCGACACCAGGCCAATGCGCAACACTTTGTTTGGCTCCGTGGCCTGCTTAGCGGGCGCCATGGCGGGGTAGATGGCGCACAAGCGCTGGCCGTAACGCCGCGCAGCAGCCGCCGCTTGCGTGAACGTGCGTCGCGCATCGAAAGCTTGCGAAAACAACAAGCTGACCAAGGCGTCGTGGGCATCGCGGTGGTGGGCATCGACGTCCAACATGCGCAAAAACCAGTCCATGGCCTCGTCGCTTCGACCCGCATCTTTGTGCAACAAGCCCACGCTCAACAAAGTCGGCAAGCCCTTGGGGTCGACAGCCAAAGCCGAATGCCATGCGTCCAAAGCCCCAGCCTCATCGCCCAGACTCTTCAAGGCCAAGCCCATGTTGTGCCAAGCCCCCACGGCCTGCGGCTGCACATCCACCCAACGGCGATACAAGCGCACCGCCTGCGCCCAATCCTCCTCAGCCAAGGCCGCGTGCGCCAGGCGTGACAGCGCGGGCAAGTCGTCTGGGTTGAAGCGCAAGACCTCGCGCAAGCAACGCAAAGACTGGCCCGCCTCGCCCAAGCGCTCAAAGTGCTGCCCGGCCAAACCCCAGGCATTGAGGTTGGCATCGGGGCGCTCAGTGACCGCTTGCCAAGCCCGCATCGCCTGCTCGCGCTCGCCCAGCTCGGTTTGGGCCACGGCATACAACTGCAGCAGGCCCATGGGGCACTCGCTGCGCTGCCACACCGGCTCGAGATAGCGCGCACACTCTTGCCAACGGCGCAAGCCCTGCCAGCGCTGCGCTTGGCGTGTGATGTGCACCCAGGCCATGGCGTCTGGCGCCTCACCTGCGCTCAAGCAGGCGTGGTGCCAAACGCCGTGCACGGTGGCAATCCAATCTTGCGCGAAGCGCTCGCCATCAAACAACGGCGTGCTGCGCAAACGCTCACGCAAGCCCGCACGCAGTGCCGCCAGCGCGTCCCAACGGTTGGCGTCACACCAGCCCACCACCTTGGCCACATAGTCGTCCACGCTGTGCACCACCCAATCGCCCAAACCGGCAGCCGTCAACAAACCTTGACCTTGACGACCAATCATGCCCGGCGTGGCCAGACTCACCGTGGGCACCCCCATCCACAAGGCTTGCGCTGTCGTCGTGCCGCCGGTGTAAGGCCAGGTGTCGAGTAAGAAATCGTATTGTTCGAAACCCGCCAGGTAGCGCTCGAAGGGTCTGCCCATGCCAAAGCTGACCTGCTTGGGACTCAAGCCATGCGCTTGCATGCGCTGGGTGAAGGCCCGACGCGTGGCGGACTCTTCGCCCAACTTGCTGTGCTGCAACACCAGCCGCGCGTTGGGCACAGCGCGCAAAATTTTCGACCAGGCCTGCAGCACCGCGTCGCTGATTTTGTAGGGGTCTTGGATGCAGCCCAAGGTGATGTGCCCTTGCCGCAGCACAGGTGCTGGCGCGACCTCAGGCGCCTCAGCGATGGGCTGCATGCACAAGCGGGTGTGCGGCAACCGCCAGACGGCTTCGGAAAATGCGTCAACCTCGTCATCGGGCAAGCAAACGGGGTCAGCCAAGACGGCATCCATGGTGGGCAGCCCTGTGGTGGCGAAATAGCCCAACCAAGCCACTTGCAGCGGAGCGGGTTTGCGCGCAAACGCGTCCAGCCGCGAAGCCGCGGTGTAGCCAGACAAGTCCACCAACACATCCACGCCATCGTCGCGCACTTGCTGACACAAGCGCTCGGTGCTCCATGCCGACACCAGATGCCAAGTGGGCACCACCGCACGAAACGCACGGTTGACCGCATCATCCCAATCGGCCGAGGCATACACCACCCAATCGACTTGCTTGGCCGCTTCACTCAGCAGCAAAGACTGCAAAAAATAGCCCACGGGATGCACGCCCAAATCACCGGAGACCAAACCCACACGCAAGCGTTTGCCCAATCCTTGCGCCCGCAATGGCGGCGTCCACGGACCCAGCGCTTGCGACCAGGCCGTGGCGTAGCGCCTTGCCGCGTCTGCGGCCTCGCGCACCTCGTAGCCGTCGACGCGGGTGGCCACCATCATGCGGTTGATCAAGGCGTTTTGGTGGGTGGGCTCCACCGCCAAGGCCTGCTCATAGTCAGCCAAGGCCTGCGCCCAACGGCCCACCGACTCTTCCAAGACACCGCGTTTGAAATAAGCCTCGGCGTGCTGGGGCTGCAACTCAATGATGCGGCTCAGCATGCGTCGCGCGCCTTTGAGGTCATCCAGGCGACGCAGCAACGGCGCCAGCATCAGCATCACCTCGACGTGGTCTTTGTCGTGTTTCAGGTAGGCGCGCAGCACATCACGCGCGGCCTCAAAGCGTTCGGCCATGAAGTGCCAACGCGCCACGTTGAGCACACAAGAGGCCTGCCGCCCGCCGTGCGCTTCCAGCCTGGGCATCACGGCGTCCCACTCGTCCCTGCGGCCGAGCTCCTCCATCAAGACGCCCCACATGTTCAACAACTCAGGGCGATTGGGTTGCTCGGCCAACAAGGCTTGCGTGAGCTCAGCGGCTTGCTGGTGTTGCCCTTGATCGCGCAGTCTCAAGGCCTCGCGGAAACGCGTGCGCCACTGCGGGTCAATCACCTGAAGGCTAGGCGTGGTTGCGGTCGCGGCTTCGGCTGGCACTTCGACCTCACCACAGGCCGCCTGCCACACCCGACGCAGCAAAGCCACCCAGTCGCGCCCGAAGCGCTCACCATCGAACAAGGCACTGCGGCGGGCCTGCTCTCGCAAGCCCATGCGCAAGGCGTTCAAAGTCGACCACTGTTGTGGCTGTGCCCAATGCACAGCCAAGGCAACAAAGGCCTCGGGCGTGTGGGTCACCCAATCGTCCAAGCCAACGGCGCGCAAAAGCTGTTCACCTTGGCGGGCCAACATGCCGGGCTGGGTCAGCGTGATCGTGGGCACGCCCATCCACAAGGCCTGCGCCGTCGTCGTGCCACCGGGAAAAGAAAAGGTATCCAGCAGCACGTCCACCTCAGCGTGGGCGCTCAAGAAGTCGTCGAACGACACGCGTCCGAGCAAGTCCACGCGCTCAGGCGCCACACCCAAGGCTTGCAGTTTGGCCGAGAAGTCTTGTTTTTCAACCCCAAAGAGCCGCGCCGATTGCACGCGCAGCCGGGCGCTGGGCACGCCCTTGAGGACTTTTGCCCAAACGGACAACACCGCGTCGGTGATTTTGGGCAACTCTTGGAACGAGCCAAAGGTGATGTGGCCTTTGCTCAGGGCAGGCGTCTTGGCGACGGGCAAGGTGTCGCTGGGCACTTGCATGCACAGGCGCGTTTCGGGCAGGCGCCACACCCGCTCGGTGAACCACTGCTCTTCGCCCGCTGGCACACAAACGGGGTCGGCGATCACGCCGTCCATGGTGGGCAAACCCGTGCTTGAAAAGTAACCCAACCAAGTCAACTGCACGGCCACAGGCTTGCGCGCAAAAATGCCCAAACGCGCGCCGCCGGTGTAACCGCCCAAGTCGATCAGCACGTCGATGCCTTCGCGTTGAATGAGGTCACAGGCCTGCGCGTCATTGCACTTGGAGATGTCGTGCCACGCGACACAACGCTGATGCAAGACATGACTCAAGGGTGTCATGACGGACTGGTTGGAAAACGCCACCCAATCCACCTCTGCACCGGCCTGGCTCAACAGCAGCGGCGATAAAAAATAGCCCACCGGGTGATCGCGCAAATCCGCCGACACCAAACCCACGCGCAAGCGCTGATGTGGATCGCTGGCGGCAGTCACTGGGCAGCGCGGCGTGGCCGCCACCATCGCTTCGCCCCAGCGCTTGGCCTGCTCAAAGATGGCTTGTACCCGGTTCGGATAGGCGTAGTGCGCCGTGAACCCCAAGTTGAATTGCGCCGGAACGAAGGTGGGGTCTACGCGCAAGGCTTCGCGGTAATGGCGGTGCGCGGCGACGAAGTCCATGCCGCGCGCGTGCCACATGCCCAAGTTCATGTTGGCCTGTACGTGTTCGGGGTCAATCGCCACGGCCGCTTCGTAGTGTTCACGAGCGCCCGCACGGTCGCCTTGGTCTTGCAAAGCGTCTGCCAAGTTCAACTGAAATCGCAGGTTTTGGGGTGCGGCAGCGACCGCTCGGCGCAGCAAGGCCACGCCTTGCTCGGCGCGACCGTGCTGACGCCAATACATGCCTAAATTGAACAAGGCGTGAGCAAAGCGGGGCGACAAGTCGATGGCGTGTTGCCAACTGGCCTGTGCTGCATCGCTTTGCCCTTGTTCACTCAACATGGAGCCCAGCATGTTGTGCGCCAAAGGCTCTGAGGGCCACTTGGCCACGGCCTGACGGGCTGCGTACACCGCTGCGGCCAGTTGCCCTTGGCCACGCAAAGCCAACACCTCTTCCAGCGCCACTTGTGTGGCGGACTTGCCTTCAGGCACCGGCGCTGCCAAGGCACAACGGTGTCGCCACAAGGCGCGCACCACATGAAGCCAGTCGCGTCCAAACCGCTGGCCGTCGAACAAAGCACTGCCACGCGCGCGCTCGCGCAGGCCCAACCGAAGGCTGTTGAGCGCGGGCCAAGCCTGGGGCTGCGCCCACTTGACGGCCAAGGCCACATAGGCGTCTTCGTCGTGGGCCACCCAATCGTCCAAGCGCACCGCGCGCAAGACTTGCTCGCCTTGGCGCGCCAACATACCGGGGCGAGACAAGGCCACCGTGGGCACGCCCATCCAAACCGCCTGCACCGAAGTCGTACCGCCCGGATAGGGGAAGCTGTCCAAAATCACATCCACGTCACCGTGCGCCGCGAAGTAGTCGGCAAATGGGGTGTTGGTGACCAGCGTCACACGCTCCAATGCAATGCCCACCGCTTGCAAGCGCGCTTCAAAGTTGCTGCGCTTGCGTGGCTCAGCATCTAAAAATCGCGCCTGAATACGAAAGCGCGCCGTCGGCACTTGGGCGGCAATTCGGCCCCACAGCGCCAAGACCGCGTCATTGAGCTTGGCCAAGTCTTGGAAGGAGCCAAAGGTGAAATGGCCATGGCTCAAGGCTGGCGTGGCCACAACCTCTGGTGCAATGGCTGGCGGCACCATGCACAAGCGGGTTTGCGGCAAGTGCCAAACCTGCTCGGTGAACCAGCGCTCCTCACCCGGCGGCACGCACACGGGGTCGGCCAATACCGCGTCCACGGTGGGTAAACCCAACGTAGCGAAGTAGCCCAGCCAACTCACTTGTATTGGCGCCGGCTTGCGCAGCAAGACATCCACCCGATGTCCCGCAGTGACGCCCGCCAGGTCCACCAAGATGTCCACGCCGTCGCGCTGAATCAGCTCGCACACGCGCTCGGTGTTCATGTTGTGGATGTGGTGCCAAGCTTTGGCTTGTTGGGCAATGCCCTGAGCCACGGGGTCAAAAATGGCGTTGTTGGCGTAGGCGTACCAATCCACCTCGCCTGCGGCCTCGCTGTGGAGCAGGCTCAACAGAAAATGCGTCACCGAATGGTCGCGCAAATCGCCCGAAATCAGGCCAATGCGCAAGCGTTTGTTGGGTTCGCTGGGCGCTGGCGTCTCACACCTGCGGGTTTGGCTGCACACCAAATCGCCCCAAGCTTTGGCGTGTTCGTGCGCGCGCTCGGGCTGGGCATCGCTGGCATAGTGCAGCGAAAACATCAAATTGGACCACGCGGTTAAATTGCCCGGGCTGCGCTGCAAGACCCAAGCGAACTTGTCGACCGCTGTTGGGTAGTCGTAGGCGCGCATGGCCATGACACCCAGGCTGTTGACCGCTTGCGCGTTTTGCGGGTCGATGCGCAACATGGCCTCAAAACATGCGGCCGCCTCATCCAACAAGCCTTGTGCCGCATAGGTTTGGCCCAAATTGAAGTGGGCATTGAGGTGCTCGGGCGAAGCCTCCAACGCCTTGTTCAAGTAGGCGTGGGCTTGCGCCCACTGCCCTCTGCTCTTGGCATACAGCCCCAAATTAGACCAAGCATCGGCCATGCGGGGCGCCAGCTCAACCGCGCGCTTCCAGGACTCAGCCGCACGGTCCGCTTCACCAAATCGGTCCAACACCCAAGCCCACATGTTGTGGGCCAAAGCGGCTTGCGGCCATTGCTGAACCAAGGCTTCGCCCGCAAGCAAGGCACGCTCTCGCTCACCCGCCTGGGCAATGTCCAAGACCTGTTTCAAGGCCTGGGACAAATCTTGCGCCATGGTCTTGGGGCTGGAGGACAGGCAGCCGCGAGCGCGCGCAAAAGCCTCCACCATGTGCACCCAATCGCGACCAAAGGTCTCGAAGTCAAAGACTGGTGTTTGGCGCAGCTGCTCGCGCGCCTGAGCGCGCCACGCGGCCAAGGCTTGCAGGGACTCCGCAGAGGCGCAGGCCACCGCCTTGGCCACGTAGTCGGCCTCGCTGCTGGCGACCCATTGGCCCAAACCCGCGTTGACCATCAAACTTTGCCCTTGCCGCCCGATCATGCCCGCTTGCGCCAAGGTCAGCGTGGGCACACCCATCCACAAGGCCTGAACGGTTTTGGTGCCATTGAGGAAGGGAAAGGTGTCCAACACCACATCGACTGCGGCGTAGGCCGCCAAATAATCGGCCCAGCGCATGTTGCCCGCCCAGTCCACGCGCTGCAGCGGCAGGCCCGCCTCCACGCAGCGTTGACCAAAGCGTTGGTGGGCGATGTTTTTTGCGTCCCATTGCCGGGTTTGCAAACGAAAACGCGCATCGGGCAAAGCCTCAGCAATGGCCGCCCAACACCGCAAGGTCGCGTCGCTGATTTTGGTCAGGTCTTGAAAACTGCCAAAAGTGACGTGGCCACGTGCCAAGGCCGGCAAGGGGGCGATGGCTGGGGCGTCGCTGGGTGGCATCCAGCAATAGCGCGTGTGCGGCAAGCTCAGCACCTCGGGCTCGCTGAACCACTGTTGCTCATCTGGCGGCACAGCGATGGGGTCGACCACGATGGCATCCACGGCGGTCAAGCCCGTGGTGGCATGGAAGCCCAGCCAAGTCAGTTGCAAAGGTGCTGGGCGGCGCCGAAAGACACCCAAACGGTGCCCCACGGTGTGACCAGATAAATCAATCAACACATCCACACGTTCTTGCTGAATGAGCGCACAGACCTGCTCGTCGTCCACTTGATCAATGCGGTGCCAGGCCACGCATGGGGCTCTCAACTCCGCGGTCGTGGCGTCTTCTGTCGGGCTGTTGTGAAACCCAATCCAATCCACCGCCCGCGCGGCTTGGCTGACCAACAAACCTTGCAACAACAGGCCCACAGGGTGGTGTTTCAAATCTGCACTGACCAAGCCCACGCGCAGCCGCTGCACCGCTGCGCGCTCTTGGTGCTGACACGCGGGCACTTCGGGTAATGCGGTGGCCCAAGCCTGGATGGCGTCATACAAAGACGCCGCAGACCCCTGCGGCTGATACAAGACCGCGCCAATGCGTTCGTGCAACAAGTCAGGCGGCCGCACGCCAGCGGCCTCAGCCTGGGTCACCACCTCGGCCACGCCGCCATAGTCCCACTGGCTTCGCTTCACATGCGTGAGCAAACGCCATGCTCCGACGTGGCCCGCATCTTGGGCCAGCAGTGTTTGCAAACGGACTTGGGCCAAATCCCATTGCTGTAGGTGCACGTGGGCAACCGCCGCGTTGAACAAGGCGACGCGGTGTTGGGGGTCCAGCGCCAACGCACGCTGGGCGCAGGCCAGGGCCTGCTGTGGCTGCTTCAGCGCCAGATGGGCGTTGGTCACGTTGGCCAGCGCCTCAACGTGCTCAGGCTGCTGTGCCAAAAAACGCTCCCACAGCGACACGGCGGCTTGGGCTTGGCCGCCCATGCCCAGGCTAACCGCGTGCAGGTGCCAAAGCGCCTCATGCTCGGGCCACCGTTGCATCGCCGCCTCGCCCAAAGCCAATGCACGTGCGACTTCGCTACGACCTTGCGCCTGCACGAGGTCGCGCCGCGCAGCCCCAACATCGGGCCAGGCGGCAGAAATTTTGGCGTAGTCTTTGGTATCAGTCGGCATGAGCGTGAGCATACCTACAATTGTGCGCATGACCTTGCGCGAACACGCCCTCGCCGCCCTTTGCTTGGGCAATCCCGAAGAAAAAGTCACAGCCGTTCAGGCGCTGTGGACGCAGCGCGAGCAACTGCCTTTGGACACCCAAACGCAACTGCACATCCGAGCCGACCAAGTGGTGCCAGGGCGGCCAGAGCGGCCACGACTCATACACCCCGGTCAAGTCCCCACGCGCTCCCCGCACACGCTGGCTGGCCGTGCGGCCTTGCTGCACGCGATTTGTCACATCGAATTCAACGCCATCAACCTCGCGCTGGACGCGATTTGGCGTTTTGCGAACCTGCCCGCCGCCTATTACCAAGACTGGTTGTTGGTGGCCCATGAGGAGTCGCAGCATTTCGTGATGCTGCGCGAACACCTGCGCGCCATGGGCGACGCCCAACAACACTGGGACTATGGTGACTTTGACGCCCACGACGGCTTGTGGCGCATGTGCGAGCTGACCGCCAACGACTGGCTGGC
>JALRFN010000350.1 GCA_023268425.1 Burkholderiaceae bacterium
GGGCGGCCCGGGCATGCGCATCGGCATGGGCGGTGGTGCGGCCAGCTCCATGGCCACGGGCACCAACGCGGCCGAACTCGACTTCGACTCGGTGCAGCGCGGCAACCCGGAGATCGAGCGCCGTGCGCAAGAGGTCATCAACCACTGCTGGGCCATGGGCGAGGCCAACCCGGTGCTGGCAATTCACGACGTGGGCGCGGGTGGTCTGTCCAACGCCTTTCCAGAGTTGGCCAATGACGCGGGGGTGGGCGCGCGTTTTGATCTGCGCGCCGTGCCCCTGGAAGAGTCGGGTTTGGCGCCCAAAGAGATTTGGTGCAACGAGAGCCAAGAGCGCTACGTGTTGGCGATCGCGCCCGAGTCGCTGCCTTTGTTCGAGGCGTTTTGCGCGCGCGAGCGCTGCCCGTTCGCGGTGGTGGGCCAAGCCACGGCCGAGCGCGAATTGGTGGTCGCAGACGCCGAGGCCGACGCCAATAACCAGCCGGTCGACATGCCCATGGAGGTTTTGTTGGGCAAGCCGCCGCGCATGCGCCGCGACGTGCAGCGCATTGCGCGCAGCTTTGCGCCGATTGATTTGACCGATGTTGATTTGCAGCAAGCGGCGATTGAGGTCTTGGCCCACCCCACGGTGGCTTCTAAACGTTTCTTGATCACGATTGGCGACCGCAGCGTGGGCGGCTTGACACACCGCGACCAGATGGTGGGCCCGTGGCAAGTCCCGGTGGCGGACTGCGCGGTGACCCTAGCCGATTACAGCGGTTTTGCGGGTGAGGCCATGAGCATGGGTGAGCGCACGCCTTTGGCTGCTCAAGACGCGGCGGCCTCGGGCCGCATGGCCGTGGCCGAGGCCATCACCAACTTGCTGGCCGCGCCCATGGAGTTGGGCAAGGTCAAGTTGTCGGCCAACTGGATGGCTGCTTGCGGCGAGGCGGGTGAAGACGCCGCTTTGTACGAAACGGTGAAGGCCGTGGGGCTGGAGTTGTGCCCGGCCTTGGGCGTGTCCATCCCGGTGGGCAAAGACAGTTTGTCCATGCGCACGCAGTGGTCTGACGCCAGCGGCCAAGCCCACAAGGTGGTCTCGCCGGTGAGTTTGATCGTCACGGGTTTTGTGTCGTTGGACGATGTGCGCGGCACCTTGACGCCGCAACTCAAGCGTGACCAAGACAGCAGTTTGATTTTGATCGACCTGGGGCGCGGTCAACAACGCATGGGCGGCAGTGTGTTGGCCCAAGTGCTTGCGCAAAGCGATGTGTCGGTGCCTGATTTGGATCAGCCCGAAGACCTCAAGCGTTTGGTCGCCGCGATCAACGATTTGCGTGCGCAGGGTCAGATCTTGGCCTACCACGACAAGAGTGACGGCGGTTTGTTTGCCTGTGCGGCCGAGATGGCGTTTGCGGGCAACGTTGGCGTGGCGCTGAACGTGGACACGCTGACCTTGGAAGGCGATGGCGTCTCGGACAGCCGCATGGACACCGGAGACGCTAAGAATTGGGCTGGGCAAGTGGGTGCGCGTCGCGCCGAGCAAACGCTCAAAGCCTTGTTCAACGAGGAGTTGGGCGCGTTGATTCAGGTGCGCCGCAGCGCGCGCGACGCGGTGTTGCAAAGCCTGCGCGCGCACGGCTTGGGCGCCTGCAGCCATGTGGTGGGCAGCACCCGACCAGCCAGCAGCGCCATCGATGTGGGCAAGGGCGCCTTGCAGGTTTGGCGCGACACGCAGTGCGTGTTTGATGGCCAATTGGATGACTTGTTTCAGGTGTGGGACAGCGTCAGTTGGAAGATCAACCAGCGCCGCGACAACCCGGCGTGCGCCGACAGCGAGCACAGTGCTGTTTGGCGCCAAGCCGACCCTGGCATGCATGTGGCCTTGAGCTTTGACCCCGCTGAGAACGTGGCAGCGCCATGCATTGGCGGTGCGCGCCCACGCGTGGCGGTCTTGCGCGAGCAAGGCGTCAACTCGCACGTCGAGATGGCCTATGCCTTTGACGCCGCTGGCTTTGAGGCCGTGGATGTGCACATGAGCGACTTGATGGCGGGGCGTGCGCAATTGGCCGACTTCACTGGCATGGTCGCCTGTGGCGGTTTCAGTTACGGTGACACCTTGGGTGCTGGTGTGGGTTGGGCGCGCTCCATCACCTTCCACCCTGAGTTGCGTGAACAGTTTGCCGCCTTCTTCGCACGCGGCGAGACCTTTGGCTTGGGTGTGTGCAACGGCTGTCAGATGTTCGCCGAGTTGGCCGACATCATTCCAGGCGCGCAGCATTGGCCGCGTTTCACCACCAACCAAAGTCAACGCTTTGAGGCACGTTTGTCCATGGTCGAGGTGTTGGACAACCCCAGCATCTTCATGCAGGGCATGGCAGGCAGTCGCTTGCCGATTGCTGTGGCCCATGGTGAAGGCTTTGCCAACTTTGCGGTGCGCGGTGACGCCTCACAGGTCGCCGCTGCCCTGCGTTTTGTGGACAACGCCGGTGCGGCCACCGAGGTTTATCCCTTCAACCCCAATGGCAGCGCGGGGGGCTTGACTGGTGTGACCACTGCGGATGGTCGCTTCACCGCGATGATGCCGCACCCTGAGCGGGTGTTTCGCAACGTGCAAATGAGTTGGACCGATGGCGACACCTCGGCCCACAGCCCGTGGATGCGCTTGTGGCGCAATGCGCGGCGCTGGGTCGGTTAAGCTGCCCCTCGTGTGTGGTGGTGTGACCAACACCTGAGAAAAAACAAAAGGGAGAACACGAGATGGCCGGATCCAGTCTGCTGCTGCTTATCGATGACATCGCGACCTTGCTTGACGATATCGCGTCCATGAGCAAAGTCGCCACCAGCAAGACCGCTGGGGTCTTGGGCGATGACTTGGCCTTGAACGCCGAGCAGGTGACGGGTATTCGCGCCGAGCGCGAATTGCCGGTGGTCTGGGCGGTCGCCAAGGGCTCCTTGTGGAACAAGGCCATCTTGGTGCCGCTGGCCTTGCTGATCTCGGCCTTTGTGCCTTGGTTGATCGTACCCCTGTTGATGGTGGGGGGCACGTTTTTGTGCTTTGAGGGTGCAGAAAAATTGGCCCACTCATGGCTGCACTCCAAAGCCGAAGAAGAGGCCCACGGGGACGAACTCAAAGCTGCGTTGGTCAACCCCAACGTCGACATGGTGGCCTTTGAGCGCGACCGCGTCAAAGGCGCGGTGCGCACCGATTTCATCTTGTCTGCCGAGATCATCACCATCGCCTTGGGCACCGTGGCCGAAGCCCCCTTGCTGACGCAGGCGCTGACCTTGG
>JALRFN010000154.1 GCA_023268425.1 Burkholderiaceae bacterium
GGAGATCATCGCCGCGCTCGAACCCACGCTGGGCGGCATCCACCTCGAGGACATCAAGGCGCCGGAGTGCTTCGCCATCGAGCGCAAGCTGCGCGAGCGCATGAAGATCCCCGTCTTCCACGACGACCAACACGGCACGGCCATCATCTCAGCCGCCGCCTTGGTCAACGGCCTGGAACTGGTGAGCAAGGCCATTGGCGACGTCAAGATCACGGTCTCCGGGGCGGGGGCCGCCGCCATCGCCTGTTTGGACGTGTTTTTGGGCTTGGGCGCGAAACTGGAAAACATCTTGGTGTGTGACTCCAAAGGCGTGATCTACCAGGGGCGCCCCGGCAATTTGGACGAATCGAAAGCCAAATTCGCACGCGACACCCAAGCGCGCAGCCTGGCGGATGCGGTCAACGGTGCCGACGTGTTCTTGGGCTGTTCGGCACCGGGCGTGTTGACTGGCGAGATGGTCAAAACCATGGGCAGCCAGCCCATCATCTTGGCCCTGGCCAACCCCGACCCCGAAATTCGCCCCGAAGACGCCAAAGCCGCTCGACCCGACGCCATCATCGCCACCGGCCGCAGCGACTACCCCAACCAAGTCAACAACGTCTTGTGCTTCCCCTACATCTTCCGGGGTGCCTTGGACTGCGGGGCGACCACCATCACCGAGGCCATGAAACTGGCCTGTGTCCACGAAATCGCCGCCTTGGCCAAGGTCGAAGTCAGCGACGAAGTGGCCGCCGCCTACGCCGGGCAAGAGCTGGTCTTTGGTTCCGAATACCTGATCCCCAAGCCCTTTGATTCGCGCTTGATCCTGCGCATCGCGCCGGCGGTGGCCAAAGCGGCAGAGGCCTCGGGCGTGGCCACCCGCCCGATTGCCGACTTGGATGCCTACAAACAAAGCCTGACGCGCTTCGTTTACCAAACCGGCATGTTGATGAAGCCCATTTTTGGTCAAGCCAAAGCCGCCCCAAAACGCGTGGCACTGGCTGACGGCGAAGACGAACGCGCTTTGCGTGCCGCCCAACAAGCCATCGACGAAGGCATTGCTGTGCCGATTTTGATTGGCCGTCCAGGCGTGATCGAAAAACGCATCGCCAAAGCCGGCTTGCGCATGAAACTCGGCACCGACGTGGAGGTCTGCAACCCCGAAGACGACCCGCGTTTCCGCCAGTATTGGGAGTACTACCACGGCATCATGGGCCGCAACGGTGCCACCCCCGCCATGGCCCAAGCAGCGGTGCGCCGCTCCAACACCTTGATCGCCGCCATCATGGTGGCACTGGGCCAAGCCGACGGCTTGTTGTGCGGTTTGATGGGCAACTACGACTTGCACCTGGACCGTTTGACCAGCGTCATGCCCAAGCGCAAAGGCGCACAAACCATGGCTGCGGTCAATGCGCTGGTCGCTGGTGAGCGCACCATCTTTGTTGCCGACACCTACATCAACGAAGATCCCACCGCGCAACAGTTGGCCGAAATCGCTTCCATGGCGGCTGACGAGTTGCAGCGCTTTGGCCTGCCGCCGAAAGTCGCGTTTTTGTCGCACTCCAGCTTCGGCTCCAGCAAGCGCCCATCGCAAAAAAAAATGCGCTTGGCCCGCGACTTGTTTGTGGCCATGCGCCCAGAGATCGAATGCGACGGCGAGATGATGGGCGACGCCGCTTTGTCGCCCGAAATCCGTGCGGCCTACCTGCCCAACTCCAGCTTGACGGGCTCGGCCAACCTGCTGATTTGCCCCAACCTGGATGCGGCCAACATCATGTTCTCCACGCTCAAAGTGGTCGCTGCCGACGGTGTGACCGTGGGCCCGATCTTGATGGGCACCAGCGCGCCCATGCACGTCTTGAACCCGGCTTCTACGGTGCGCCGCGTGTTCAACATGATGGCGCTGTGCTCGGCGCAAGCAGGTGACCGCACGCGCGGCTGAAACCGTTTTTGACGCCGCACAGGCCCTGAAGCCGACGCGACTTCAGGGCCGATCAAAAAATGGCAGACTAGCGCGCGATTCAACCCAACCGGAGACAAACACATGTTGAACCACATCATGGTCGGCACCAACGACATCGACCGCGCCAAAGCCTTTTACGACACCCTGCTCACCACGGTCTTGGGCACCAAACCGGGCTTCACCAACACCAGCGGCTCGGGTCACCAGCGCGTGTTCTATGCGCACGACGGCCACACCTTTGGCCTGACCCAACCCATCAACAACGAAGCAGCCACCTGCGCCAACGGCTTCACCATTGGCTTCAAGTGCAACTCGGGTGAGCAAGTCAAGCAGTTCCACGACGTGGCTGTGGCCAACGGCGGCACCAGCATCGAAGAGCCGCCCGGCCCGCGCCAAACGCCCATGGGCGTGGTGCACTTGGCCTATGTGCGCGACCCCGATGGCCACAAGCTGTGCGCCATCTTCCGCGAGCCCAAAGCCTAAGAACAAAACGGCACATGAATACCGGCCCCGTGCCGGTATTTTTTTGCCCAAGTCTCCGGCACAAAAAACCCAAACACATGCCCACGTCCCATTGCAGGCCGAACCGCGCCTGCATCCGGCAGCGGAGCGATCAAGGCTTACTCAAGTCGGCCAATCCCTCAACATGCAAGGTGCGCGTGGGGAAGGCGAAGTCAGCGCCGTGGGCGTGCACGATGGCCATGATTTGCAACATCACCTCTTCCTTGACCGCGTGGTACTTGACCCACTCGGTGGTCTTGGTGAAGCAGTACACCATGAAGTCCAAAGACGAGGCGCCATAGGACACGAAGTGCACGATTTGCGTTTGCGTGGCGTCGAGCTCTGGGTGCTGCTTGAGCATGGCGCGCACGGCCTCACAGATCGAGGCCATCTGTGCGCCGTCGGCGTAGCGAATGCCCAAGGTCTCGTAAATGCGCCGATGCGTCATGCGCGAGGGGTTTTCCACGGCAATGGTGGCAAAGACCGAATTGGGGATGTACAGCGGGCGCTTGTCAAAGGTGCGGATGCGCGTCAAACGCCAGCCGATTTGCTCGACCGTGCCCTCGATGTTGCGGTCAGGTGAGCGCACCCAATCGCCGACCTTGAACGGGCGATCCAGGTAAATCATCATGCCGCCGAAAAAATTGGCCAGCAGGTCTTTGGCGGCGAAACCCACCGCAATGCCGCCGATGCCGCCAAAGGCCAGCACGCCAGAGATGGAGTAACCCAAGGTCTGCAACACCACCAACACGGCCGTGATGATCACCGACAAACGCAGCAGTTTGGCAATCGCGTGTGCGGTGGTTTGGTCCATGCTGGCGCTGCCGCGCTCAGGGTCCACCCACACCCGCTCGGCGTTGCGAATCAAGCGCACCAAAAACAAGGCGATCAGGGCGATGATGGCCACTTTGCGCACCTCTGGGGCGTATTCGAAGATGCCGTAACCACTGACCCCGTGCAAGATGTGCGCAGCCACGCTCAAACCCCACACCCACACAAACAAGCGCAGCGGTATGCGGGCCGCACCAATCAGGGCATCGTCCCATTGCGAGCGGGTTTTTTCTGTCCAGCGCAACACGGCGTCCAACACGCGCATGAGCACAAAGTTCAGGCTCACGGTGCAAAACACCACGACAAAGACCTGAACCAACCACACGCTCATGTCCGTCGAGGGCCGGAAATAAGTCAACAACGCATCCATCACGGGGGCACACCTTTGGGCTTCAATGAAAGCCCCGATTGTGCCAACATGCCTGCAAGGCCTTTGGACCGAACCGCTGAGCCCACAAGGCCGCGCGGGACACTGGCGCTCAAAGCGCCAGCGAGGTGGCGGCTTTGGGCAAGGCAGCTTGCGTTTGGGGTGTTTGGCTGAACTTGCCCAAGGTGTATTGCTGGCACAGCGCTCGAAAAGCCGCCAGTTGCGGATCGCGCCCGGTCTCTTCCGCCACGATGGGCGCGACATCTTCAGCCATGCGCAGTGCCTGGCGCGCGTCCAAAAACAGTGCTCGCCAACGCCGCGCCAGCACATCTTCCACGGTGCACGCGAATTCGTGGCGCACCGCATGGCGCACCATGGCTTCGCTCAAGCCCATGCCCAGCGGCCGCTGGGTGCCTGGGCAAGCGCTGACTTCGTGGGCGCGATCACCATACAAGTGCAAACCCGGCGCCCGCGCCAGCGCGCTGGGGCCGCTGGGCGCGACCGAGCCGCCCACCAAGACGTGCACATCGGTGTGGGCCTTGCCCCGCTGTGGCAGCAAGCCTGCGGCGTGGATGTGGTCCATGACGTCTTCCGCCATGGCTCGGTAAGTCGTCCACTTACCGCCCGTGACCGTGACCAGACCTTGCGGCGAGACCTCGATGGTGTGCTCGCGGGAAATCGATTGCGTGGACTGATCACCCGTTGGTTTGACCAAGGGGCGCAACCCCACCCAAACACTGCGCACATCGTCCGCCGTGGGTGCGCGTTGAAGCACTTGCGCGGCCTCGCGCAGGATGAAGTCGACCTCTTCGTCAAAGGCCTTGGGCTCGCGCGGCGCGTCTGGGCGCGGGGTGTCTGTGGTGCCCAAAATCAGCGCCCCCATCCAAGGCACGGCAAACAACACGCGACCGTCTTTGGTCTTAGGCACCAGCAAAGCGTTGTCGCCCGCCATGAATGCGCGATCGACCACCAGGTGCACGCCTTGGCTGGGTGTGACCATCGGGGCCGCCTGGCTAGGCGAAGCCAAATCGCGCACGCCATCGACCCAAACCCCAGCCGCGTTGACCACGCAACGGGCCTTGATCTGGTGCTCCGCGCCACTGTGCGCGTCGCGCAAACACAAGCCCCAGGGGCCATCGCCTTGCGCCGGCGTGAGGGCAGACACAGCCATGTGGTTGAACATCCAGGCCCCCGCAGCCTCGGCGCTGCGCGCAATCGCAATCGCCAAACGCGCGTCGTCAAACTGCGCGTCCCAATACTGCACACCCGCGTGCAAACCCTCGGCCTGCACACCCGGCAGCAAGGCCTGGGTGTCTGCTTTGTTCAACCAGCGCGTCGGGCCCAAGCCCGCTGCGCCCGCCAAAGCGTCATAGATCTTCAAGCCCACGCCATAAAACGGTGCCTGCCACCAGCGGTAGGCCGGCATGACAAAGGGCAAGGGTGCGGCCAAATGAGGCGCAACGCGCAAGATGGCGCTGCGCTCGTGCAAAGCCTCACGCACCAGCGAGACATTGCCTTGAGCCAAGTAACGCACACCGCCATGCAGCAGCTTGGTCGAGCGCGAGGAGGTGCCGCCAGCGAAATCGTGCGACTCCACCACGATCACGCGGTGGCCCCGCAAGGCCGCATCCAGGGCCACGCCCAGTCCGGTCGCGCCGCCGCCAATCACCGCGAGGTCAAACACCCCAGCGTGTGGCAGTTGGCTCAAGAGTTCATTTCGTTTCATACGTCGACCCCGAGCCGTTGGGCCCGGGGTTTTGCTCACTCAGAGATCAACGGACCTTGCCAGCCTTCCAGGCGTCCAGCAGGGTTTGGTACGCAATGGTCTTGCCTTGAGGCTTCTCATTGGCCAACTTCGCCCACGGTGCGTGATCGTTGCTCAGCCACTTGGAGGCGCTGGACTTCTTGTTCATCACCGGTGCGCAGCGCGCCATGCCCGAGCGCTCCAAACGGCTCATGACCTTGTCCATTTCCTCTGCCAAGTTGTCCATGGCCTTCTGCGGCGTCTTCTCGCCCGTCACAGCCTCAGCCACGTTCTTCCACCACAACTGCGCCAACTTGGGGTAGTCGGGCACGTTGGTACCCGTGGGGGTCCAGGCCACGCGAGCAGGGCTGCGGTAGAACTCCACCAAACCGCCCAACTTGGGGGCCATCTTGGTCATCGCGTCTGAGCGGATGTCGCTCTCGCGAATCGGCGTCAAGCCCACCACGGTCTTCTTCAAAGACACGGTTTTGGCGGTCACGAACTGCGCGTACAACCAAGCGGCTGCCGTGCGGTTGGCGTCGTGGTCAGCAAAGAAGGTCCAAGAGCCCACGTCTTGGTAGCCGTTTTGCATGCCTTGCTTCCAGTAGGGGCCATTGGGGCCAGGAGCCATGCGCCACTTGGGTGTGCCGTCGGCGTTGACCACGGGCAAGCCCGGCTTGGTCATGTCTGCGGTGAACGCGGTGTACCAGAAGATTTGCTGAGCGATTTGGCCTTGTGCGGGCACGGGGCCAGCTTCACCAAAGGTCATGCCGGTGGCCTCTTTAGGCGCGTACGCCTTCATCCAGTCCACGTACTTGGTCAAGGCGTATACCGCTGCAGGCGAGTTGGTCGCGCCGCCGCGCTCAACCGAAGCGCCAACCGGGTGGCAGCCATCGGCGGTGGTGCGGATGCCCCACTCGTCCACGGGTTTGCCGTTGGGGATGCCGATGTCCGCCGTACCCGCCATGGACAACCAAGCGTCGGTGAAACGCCAGCCCAGTGAAGGATCTTTCTTGCCGTAGTCCATGTGGCCATAGATGGGCTTGCCGTCGATGTTCTTCACGTCGTTGGTGAAGAATTCAGCGATGTCCTCATAGGCGCTCCAATTCAGCGGCACGCCCAAGTCGTAGCCGAATTTCGCCTTGAACTTGGCCTTCAGGTCTGCGCGGTCAAACAAGTCGGCGCGGAACCAGTACAGGTTGGCGAACTGCTGGTCGGGCAACTGGTACATCTTGCCGTCAGGTGCCGTAGTGAAGCTGGTGCCAATGAAATCTTTCAGGTCCAAACCAGGGTTGGTGTAGGCCTTGCCCTTGCCGGCCATGTAGTCGGTCAGGCTCATGATCTTGCCGTAGCGGTAGTGCGTACCGATCAAGTCAGAATCGCTGATCCAGCCGTCATAAATCGACTTGCCCGATTGCATGGAGGTCTGCAGTTTTTCGACCACGTCACCTTCTTGGATCAAGTCGTGCGTAACTTTGATGCCGGTGATTTCAGAGAACGCTTTGGCCAGCGTCTTGGACTCGTACTCGTGCGTGGTGATGGTCTCAGAGACCACGTTGATTTCATTGACGCCCGCGGCCTTGAGTTTGGCTGCAGCATCGATGAACCACTTCATCTCGCTCATTTGCTGATCTTTGTTCAGCGTAGAAGGTTGGAACTCGCTGTCCACCCAGCGCTTGGCAGCGGCTTCGTCGGCGTGTGCCACCGAAGCGCCCAAGGCCATCGCAACAGCCACGGTCAAAGTGCTCAGACGCAATGTCATCGTCTCTCTCCTCAGGTTATCGGTCCCGTTGATGTGTTGCGATTCAGGCCCCGGGACACTACAGGCCGAAATCTTGGGGAAACCCGCTCAGCCCTTGCGCATCACCACGACCAAACTGACCATGGACAAGACAAAGCTGAACCAAATGCTGGGCTCTTCTTCGAGTGCGAGCCAATCCATGATGTGCTCGCCCAAACCCAGAAAAATCAAGTTGATGTAAGCCGCCAGCAGCAAGCCAATGAACAAGCGATCGCCGCGCGTGGTGCGCAGGGGTAGCCAGCCTTTGCGCTCGACGGTGGGTGACTTGATCTCCCACACCGTCATGCCAATCAGCATCAACACGATGCAGGTGAAAAAGACGGCGACTGGCGTCGTCCAATACATCCAATCCAACATCTCACACCCTCCCCATGGCAAAGCCCTTGGCGATGTAATGGCGCACGAACCAAATCACGATGGCCCCCGGCACGATGGTCAAAACCCCGGCGGCAGCCAGCGTCGCCTGAGCCACATAAGTTGCACACCCAGAAGCAGAGGCACCAACGAACTGCTCTGTAGTGATCGAGAAACACTTTACCGTCGACAATAATTTACCTGGCAGAGACAATAAATTCGCCATTCTACCTAATTCCCAGTTTACATATTGAACCTTGCGAACGAGGTTGTTAAATGAAAGGCCAGTAAATGAAGCAGCGATCATTTTTGTAGATCCACCCATACCAGCAACAGAAGTGGTTTTTTAAGGAAACTCTTGTATCTCTCAATATCGCTATTTTTCAACTACACTCAATCAATACCTCAATACAATCCAT
>JALRFN010000374.1 GCA_023268425.1 Burkholderiaceae bacterium
GCAGTGCGTCGGTAGGCATCGTGGTGTGGTACGCGTGGCCGCCGTTTTCGTAGGCTTTCATGATGTCATGCCACTTCTTCAAGTCCATGGCGAAGGTCGAGCTGGTGGTGTTGGGCAGCACCTCAAGCGCGCGTGCGCTCAACATCACCATGGCGCAGGCGGGTGAGCTGCTCCAGCCTTTTTGCGGCGCGCTGACCAAAACGTCGACGCCAGTGGCGCGCATGTCCACCCACATCGCGCCCGAGGCGATGCAGTCCAAGACCATCAAGCCACCCACGGCGTGGACGGCTGCGGCCACACGGCTGATGTAGCCGTCAGGCAAGATCATGCCCGCCGAGGTTTCGACGTGCGGAGCAAACACCACAGCCGGGCGTTCGCGGGCAATCGTGGCTTCGACCTCTTCAATCGGACAGGGCGCCCAAGGCGCTTGCGAACCATCGCCCACTCGGCGCGCCTTGAGCACGATTTCCTGCGACGGGATCTGGCCCATTTCAAAGATTTGTGTCCAGCGGTAGCTGAACCAACCGTTGCGAATCACCAAGACCTTTTGGCCGTGGGCAAATTGCCTGGCCACCGATTCCATGCCAAAGGTGCCGCTGCCGGGCACCAAGACGGCTGCATCGGCGGCATAGACGTCTTTCAACATGCGCGAGATGTCGGTCATGACGCCTTGAAAGCGTTTGGACATGTGGTTGAGCGCTCGGTCGGTGTAGACGACCGAAAACTCCAACAAACCATCGGGGTCGATGTGGGGCAGCAAGCCTGGCATGGGGTTCTCCTCGGTGTTGTCTGCGCACGGAGCGCATTCAACATGGTGTCAATCAGTGGTCGGATTATGGCGCGCACGTCGAGCGCGCATCAATTCGTCTGCGATCAACAGCACGGCGCCAACAGAAATGGCGCTGTCGGCGATGTTGAACGCGGGGAAATGCCCGGCATAGAACAAGGGCTCAAACCATGTGCCGTGCACGTCGATGAAGTCGATCACATGACCGTAGATCACGCGGTCGATCACGTTGCCCAACGCGCCGCCCATGACCAAGGCCAGCGCGGTGGCCATGGTTTTTTGCTCGGGGCTTTGGCGAATCATCCAAGCCATCCACAGTGAAGCGCCGAGCCCAAGGGCAGTGAACAGCCAGCGCTGCCAACCGCCTTGATCGGCCAGCATGGAAAAGGCCGCGCCGGGGTTGTGCACCAAAACGATGTTGAAGAAGTCGGTGACCGGAATGCGCTCACCCAAGGCGAGCGTGGCCAACACCGCTTGCTTGCTCAGCTGATCGAGCACGATGACGCCCAAAGCCAGCCACAGCCAACGCGTCCAAGGCGTGGGCTTGTTGGCAGCCGCCTGGGGTTCAAGCGAAGGATCGGGATTCACCGCTGCCTTCCAAGTTGCTCACGCAGCGTGCGCACAAGCTGGGGTGGCTGTCGTGTTGGCCCACGTCGTCGGTGTAATGCCAGCAGCGTGCACACTTGGTCGCTTCGCTGGCCTTGACGTCCACGTGCAAGGTGTCGGCTTCAAGCAGATGAACGGCTGAGGTGATGAAGACAAAGCGCAAGTCGTCGCTCAAGCTGCGCAGCGCATCCAGCGTGGCTGCAGGCGCATGCACCGTGATCTCGGCTTGCAGCGAGGCGCCGACGGCGCCAGTGGTGCGCAGGTCTTCGATGGATTTGTTGGCCACTTCGCGCACGTCACGAATGGTGACCCACTTGTCGAGCAACTCGCCTCCAACGGGCGGGAAGTCCCAATAGGTTTGCAACAAGATGCTGCCTTGGTTGGGGTCAAAAACCTCCCAAGCCTCTTCGGCGGTGAAAGACAAGAAGGGGGCCATCCAGCGCAACATGCCGTGCGTGATGTGCCACAGCGCAGTTTGTGCACTGCGCCGGGCGCGGGAGTCGGCCCCTGTGGTGTAGAGCCGGTCTTTGAGCACGTCCAAGTAGAAAGCGCCCAACTCTTCTGAGCAGAAAATCTGCAGCTTGCTGACCACGGGGTGAAATTCGTAGACCTCGTAGTGCGCCAAGATCTCGCGCTGCAAGGCCGCGGCGCGGGCGATGGCGTAGCGGTCGACTTCGAGCAGGTCTTCCACGGGCACCGCGTCGCGCCCCGGCTCAAAGTCGCTGGTGTTGGCGAGCAAAAAGCGCAGCGTGTTGCGGATGCGGCGGTACGCGTCCACCACGCGGGCCAAGATTTTGTCGTCAATCCCGAGGTCGCCCGAGTAATCGGTGGCGGCCACCCACAGGCGAATGATCTCAGCACCCAGTTTCTCGCTGATTTCCTGCGGGGCCACCACGTTGCCCACGCTTTTGCTCATCTTGCGGCCTTGGCCGTCGACGGTGAAGCCGTGGGTCAGCAAGCCTTTGTAAGGCGCACGGCCATACATGGCACTGGCGGTCAGCAAAGACGAGTGGAACCAGCCCCGGTGTTGGTCGTGGCCTTCCAAATACAAGTCGGCCTCAGGCCCACCGTCTTCGTGGCCGCAGCCGGCGTGGCTGCCTTTGAGCACCGTGGTGTGGGTGGTGCCAGAGTCGAACCAGACTTCCAAAATGTCGTTGCTCTTGGTGTAGCGCCCGGCGCTGGCGGTGTCACCAATGCGGGTCAAGACCTCGTCTGCGCTCAGCTTGCTCCAGGCTTCGATGCCGCCTTGCTCCACCACGTCAGCAGCCAAGTCGATGATGGCGGGCGTTTGCGGGTGCAACTCACCGCTGTCGATGTCCATCAAAAACGGCAGCGGTACACCCCAAGAGCGTTGGCGGCTGATGCACCAGTCGGGGCGGTTGGCGATCATGTCGCGCAAACGGGCTTTGCCGTTTTCTGGGTAGAAGTTGGTCTCTTCGATGGCCTTCAACGCGGTTTGACGCAGCGTCTCGGGCGCTTTGTCGCTGGTGAACACGCCCACGCCCTCGTCCATGCGCACAAACCACTGCGCGGCTGCGCGGTAGATCACAGGCGTCTTGTGGCGCCAGCAATGTGGGTAGCTGTGGGTGATGGTGCGGGTGGCCATCAAGCGATCGCTTTGACCCAAGACCTCGATGATGCGGGGGCAGGCTTTCCAAATGTTCAAGCCGCCAAACAGCGGCAGGTCTTCGGCGTAGTCGCCGTTGCCTTGCACCGGGTTCAAGATGTCGGCAAAGGCCATGCCGTTGGCGACACAGGAGTTGAAGTCGTCGACGCCGTAAGCAGGCGACGAGTGCACGATGCCCGTGCCGTCCGAGGCGCTGACGTAGTCGGCCAAATACACCGGCGACAAGCGGCGGTAACCGGCGTCCACGTCGTACAGCGGGTGGCGAAAGTTCAGGCCGCCCAATGCGTCACCTGAGGCCGTGGCCACCACCTCGCCGCTGAGGCCGTAGCGCTCCAGGCAACTGGCGACCAAGTCTCGAGCCAAGACCAAGTGGCCGCGCGGCGTGTCGACCAGGGCGTAGGTCAACTCGGGGTTGGCGTTCAGCGCTTGGTTGGCGGGGATGGTCCAGGCCGTGGTGGTCCAGATCACCGCGAAGGCGTCTTTGACTTGACCGGGCAGGCTGGCCAAGCCAAAGGTGATTTGCACATTGATGGTCACCACACGGTTGAAGACGTCGGCATCAC
>JALRFN010000392.1 GCA_023268425.1 Burkholderiaceae bacterium
CGACTTCAAAGTCTTCAAAGGCGTAGTCCAAGATGCTCTCGGGCTTGCGTTTGATGTGCAGGGTCGGGTAGGCAAAGGGCGCACGCGAGAGCTGCGTTTGCACTTGTTCAACGTGGTTGTCGTAGATGTGGCAGTCGCCACCCGTCCAGATGAAGTCACCGACGTCCAAGTCGCATTGCTGCGCCAGCATGTGGGTCAGCAAAGCGTAGGACGCGATGTTGAAGGGCACGCCCAAGAAAATGTCGGCACTGCGCTGGTAAAGCTGGCAGCTGAGTTTGCCTTTGCCACCCGCTTCGGTGGCGGGCGCCACATAAAACTGGAAAAAAGCGTGGCAAGGCATCAAGGCCATCTTGGACAGCTCTGAGACGTTCCAGGCGCTGACGATGATGCGGCGCGAATCGGGGTTGCTTTTGAGTTGCTGCACGACCTCTTGGATTTGGTCGATGTGGCCGCCATCGGGTGTTGGCCACGAGCGCCACTGCACGCCATAAACCGGCCCCAAGTCGCCGGTTTCTTTGTCTGCCCACTCGTCCCAAATCGACACGCCGCGCTCTTGCAACCAGCGTGCATTGCTGTCACCACGCAGAAACCACAGCAGCTCGTAAACGATGGACTTCAGGTGCACTTTTTTGGTCGTCACCAGCGGGAAGCCTTCATTGAGGTCAAAGCGCATTTGGTGGCCAAAAACACTGCGCGTCCCCGTGCCCGTGCGGTCACCCTTGGCCACGCCGTGTTCAAACACATGGCGCATGAAGTCTTCGTACTGGCTGCGGATGGGGCGGGGGGCGGTGTCGGTCATGGGGCAGCAGTTTAGCGCTTGAGGGTGCTGTGCTCAGGCACCCAAAAATCGCAGCGCATGGCGCGCAAAGGCCAAACCGTCGTGATCGGCTTTCAAGGCCGATTTGGCGCGCTGGTACAGGTCTTCGCCAAAGCGCTCGCGCCGGGTGTCGAGCAAATAGCCACTGTAGTCCGCATCAAATTCGGGATGCGGCTGCACGCACAGGACTTGTTTACCGATGGCGTAGGCCGCCACCGGGCAATGGTCATTGCGCGCCAGCAAAGTGGCGCCTTCAGGCAGGGCCAGCACCTGGTCTTGGTGGCTGGCCAACAGGGTGACTTGGCCTTGCGCGTTGGCCACGCTGGGGTCGCCCAGCCACTGGTAGGTGTTGCTGCCCACGCCCCAGCCTTGTGAGGCCCGCCCCACGGGCGCCCCCAAGCAGTGCGCGATCAGTTGGTGGCCAAAGCAAATGCCCAGCAGTTTTTGCCCAGCGGCCAAGCGCTGCCTCACGTGTGCGCGCAGCGCTTGCACCCAAGGATCGTCGCCAAAGGCGTCGCTGCGGCTTCCGGTCAAAACCACCGCGTCGTAGGCGTCCCAATCCTCTGGGTAAAGCCCATCGCGGGCGACGAAGGTATCCAACTCACCCGCATGGCCCGCCGCGCGCAGCAAGCGCTCGGTCATGCGGCCATAAGAGTGCCAGCGCGGGGCAGCCGCGGCGTCGAGGTGGTCGTTGTCGAGGATGCACAGCTTCATGTCGCGCTCACAGGGCAGAGAAAAAACGCACCAGGCTTTGGTTGACTTGGTCTAAAAATTGAAGTCGATCAAAACCGGGCGGGTCATTGATGGTGAAGTACTCGTTCTTTTTCAACATCCACGAGGGCAGCGGCGCCAAGAACGCGTAGTGGTGGCCCGCAATGCTTTGCAATGTGGTGACTTGAGGGGCCGCTTGTTGGATGGCATGGGCGTGGAATTGAGGGGGGCGAATCACGTCACCTTCGATGGCGATGTCCAGCAAGCGCTGGACCATGAAGGTCCCTGAGTCCACGCGCAGGCCTTGGCCCATGGGCGCCACCACCGCCACGCGGCCATGGATGGGAGCGCGATAGGCCTTGGCCGCAAGGCTGCTGGCACGTGAGAACGCGCTGAACCAGCCACTGAGCTTGTGCTTGATGTCGGAGACCGGATCGTTGCTGCACAAGTCCAAGTCTTCTTGTGCGTGGTTTTGGCAGTGCGCACGAATCATGGCCTCGTCCAGCGTGGCGCCAGCTCCTACCAAGACCGAGGTTCCACCCAAGCCAAAGCCCAAGCCATGCACCCAGCGTTTGTCTACAACGGGCGCCAAGGCTGCGTCGTTTTGCACGGCCG
>JALRFN010000065.1 GCA_023268425.1 Burkholderiaceae bacterium
TCGCGGGTGCGGGTGGCTTGGCGGTGGCGGTGATTGGCCTGAGCACGGGCGGCGCGACCTTTGGCGCGGGTGGTGAAGAAGTGCGCAACATGCTCGCGGGCCACAGCGACGTCTCACAGCTGTATGCGTTTTTGAAGTTTGTCGCCACTTGGGTGACCACCTGGATTGGCGTGCCCGGAGGCATCTTTGCGCCTTCGCTGTCGATTGGGGCTGGCATTGGCAACGACATTGCCCAGTTGGTCAGCGGCTACTTGGGCAGCGATTTGGCCCCGGTGCTGATCGCGATTGGCATGGCGTCGTTTTTGGCAGCGGTGACGCAAGCGCCTTTGACCAGCTTCATCATCGTCATGGAGATGATCGACGGCCGCGCCTTGGTGTTGACCTTGATGACTGGTGCCATGCTCGCGTCTTTGGTTTCGCGCTTGGTCTCTCGCCCGCTATACGCCGCTTTGTCTGAGCACATGGGGGACCGCTACGTGCCTGAGGCGTCTAAAGAGGCGCGCGCCAAAGCCGCACAGCATTGACGGCCGTGCGGCGATGCGCCACTGAGCACAGGTGAAAGCCGCTTTGGCGAACGTGGCGCAGGGTGTGGGGGCAAACGGCGTGGCCCTCAGTGCTGGGCCAGGCTCAAGTCCAAACCCCGCACCACCAGCAGCCACAGTGCCAGCACCCCTGCGCAAGCGGCGTAAAGCAAGCCCGCGCCGCCGCTGTTGAGCAGCAAGCCGCCCACGGCGCCGCCCACAAACACGCCCAAAGATTGCGCGGTGTTGAACACCCCCAGCGCAGAGCCCCGTTGAGCAGGCTCGGCCAGCTTGGAGGCCAGGCTGGGTTGGCTGGCTTCCAGCGCGTTGAAGGCCAGGAAAAAGGCAAACAGCAAGATCCCCAGGGCCACGACGCCTGCCTGGGCAGCGGCGGCCCAGGCCAGGCCCAGTTGCACCAACAGCAGCAGCGCGATGGCAAACACCATCACGCCCTTGATGTGGCCCTTGCGCTCGAGACGAAACAACACCCCACCGAGCAAGAGCACCGAGGCCACCAGGGCCGGCAGGTAGACGTGCCAGTGTTGGGCACGCGGCAAACCGGCGTGCTCCAAGAGCTTGGGTACACCCAGCCACATGGCCACTTGCACGGCGTGCAAAGCGAACACCCCCCAATCGAGGCGCAGCAGTTGGGGCGCGCGCAAGACAGCCGCCAAGTTGGCCGCTGTGGCGGGGGCCTGGTGGCGTTGGGGTTCGGCGGGGACGATCCACAAAATGGCGGCGACGCCGGCCACGGCCAGCACACCCGTGACGATAAAGATGCCTTTCAAGCCAATGGCGTGGGTCAATGTGGGGGCGATCAGCAAGGACAGGGCAAAGCTGGCCGCGATGCTGATGCCCACCAAGGCCATGGCTTTGGTGCGCACTTCTGAGCGGGTCAAATCGGCGAGCAAAGCGGAGATGGCCGCAGAAATGGCGCCGGCGCCTTGCACAGCGCGACCCAAGAGCAAACCGTCCAGCGATTGCGCCGTGGCGGCAATCACACTGCCCAAGGCAAAGACCAACAGGCCCGAGGCGATCACCCGCTTGCGACCCCAGCGGTCGGAGGCCGCGCCCAGCGGGATTTGCAGCAGGGCTTGCATCAACCCGTAAATGCCCAGCGCCAAACCGACTTTGGCCGGGTTGTCGCCGCCAGGGTAGTGCGCGGCTTCCAGGGCAAACACGGGCAGCACCAGGAACAAACCCAACATGCGCAGGGCAAACAGGCTGGCCAGGGCGGCGCTGGCGCGGCGCTCGGCGGGGGTCATGCGGTGGGCGGTTGAATCGACAGACATGGTTCAGGGGGGTTCGACAACGGGCGTTATTGTGCGCCAGTCGGGCGTCGTGGTTTGTCGGCTGGGGGCGGGCGCTTTTATGATGTCGGGTTGCCCAAATGGTTCCCAGGTGTTGTTTGTGAACAGTGAAACCCGTGATTTGCCCGCCTCGTCGCCTCTGGCCAAAGACAGCCTGAGTGTGCGGGGTGCGCGCACGCACAATTTGAAAAACATCGATGTCGATTTGCCCAAGGGCAAACTGACGGTGATCACCGGGCTGAGTGGTTCGGGCAAGTCCAGCTTGGCCTTTGACACCCTGTACGCCGAAGGGCAGCGCCGTTATGTGGAGAGCTTGTCGGCCTATGCGCGACAGTTTTTGCACCTGATGGACAAGCCCGATGTGGACTGGATCGAGGGGCTGTCGCCCGCGATTGCCATTGGGCAAAAAGCCACCAGCCACAACCCGCGCTCGACGGTAGGCACGATCACCGAGATTCACGACTACCTGCGTTTGTTGTTTGCGCGAGCAGGCACGCCGCATTGCCCCGACCACGACTTGCCCTTGCAGGCACAAAGCGTCAGCCAAATGGTTGACCAAGTCTTGGCTTGGCCCGCAGAGACGCGGGTGATGATTTTGGCGCCCGTGGCGCGCGAGAAAAAGGGCGAATTCGCTGAGTTGCTGGGCCAGTGGCAGGCGCAGGGTTTTGTGCGCTTTCGCATCAACGGCCAGGTGTTTGAAGTCTCTGACTTGCCAGAGTTGAAGAAGCAAGACAAACACAACATCGACGTGGTGGTGGACCGCATCAAGGTGCGCGAAGGCGTGCAGCAGCGCTTGGCCGAAAGCTTTGAGACCGCGCTGGGCCTGGCCGAAGGACGCGCCATCGCCTTGGACATGGACAGTGGGGTGGAGCACATGATGAGCGCCAAGTTCGCTTGTCCCGTCTGCCAGCACGCACTGCCTGAGTTGGAGCCGCGTCTGTTCTCGTTCAACTCGCCTGTGGGTGCTTGTGAGCAGTGCGACGGCTTGGGCAGCGCCGACGTGTTTGACCTGAACAAGGTCGTGGCGTTTCCTGAGTTGAGTCTAGCCAGTGGTGCCATCAAAGGTTGGGACCGCCGCAACGCCTATTACTTTTCGCTGGTGCAATCGCTGGCCGAGCACTATGGCTTTGATGTCGAGTCGCCCTTTGAGTCGCTGGACGCGGCGGTGCGTGAGGCGATCTTGCATGGTTCCGGCGAGGAGGAGATTCGCTTTCGTTACACGCTGGGCTCGGGTGCGCGCGCTGGCAAAACGGTGACCAAGTCGCACCCCTTTGAGGGCATCTTGCCCAACTTTGCGCGGCGCTACCGAGAGACCGATTCGCCTGCGGTGCGCGAAGAGCTTGGCCATTACCGCAGCCTGCAACCCTGTCCCAGTTGTCACGGCACACGCCTCAAACGAGACGCGCGCCACGTGTTTGTGGGCGAAGGCGAGCAGCGGCGCGCCATTCACCAAGTCAGCGAGGCGACCTTGGGCGAGGCGTGGACTTATTTCACCGAGTTGGCGTGGCGCGGCGCCAAGGCCGAAATTGCCGACAAAGTGGTGCGCGAAATCGCGGCACGTTTGCGCTTTTTGAACGACGTGGGTTTGTCGTACTTGACGCTGTCGCGCAGCGCCGAAACGCTGTCCGGCGGCGAGGCACAGCGCATTCGCTTGGCCAGCCAAATTGGCTCTGGCCTGTCGGGGGTGATGTACGTGCTGGACGAGCCCAGCATTGGTCTGCACCAGCGCGACAACGACCGTTTGATGGGCACTTTGCAGCACCTGCGCGACTTGGGCAACACGGTGTTGGTGGTGGAGCACGACGAAGACATGATCCGCGCCGCCGACCATGTTGTGGACATGGGGCCAGGTGCGGGTGTGCATGGCGGTCACGTCACCGCGCAGGGCACCCCGGCGCAAGTCGCGGCCTCGCCAGACTCACTCACCGGGCAGTACCTGTCGGGCGTGCGGCGCATCGCGGTGCCCGTCAAACGCCACAGCGCCGAAGGCCGACCGCACCTGGGCGTGCGTGGCGCGCGTGGCCACAGCCTGAAAAACGTGGACGTGGATTTCCCTTTGGGCTTGTTCACTTGTGTGACGGGCGTGTCGGGCTCGGGCAAATCAACGCTGGTCAACGACACCTTGTATGAAGCGGTTGCACATCGCTTGCACCGTGCGCACGCCGAAGGGGCCGAGTGCGACGAGATTGTCGGCTTGGAACATTTGGACAAGGTCATCAACGTGGACCAGTCACCCATTGGCCGCACACCACGCAGCAACCCGGCCACGTACACAGGGGTGTTCACGGCCATTCGTGACCTGATGACCGAGACACCGGGCGCGCGCGAGCGGGGTTATGGGCCAGGGCGCTTTTCGTTCAACGTCTCGGGCGGGCGTTGCGAAGCGTGTCAGGGCGACGGGCTGGTCAAGGTCGAGATGCATTTCTTGCCCGATGTTTATGTGCCCTGCGACGTGTGCCGGGGCTTGCGCTACAACCGCGAGACCTTGGAGGTGCAGTACAAGGGCCACAACATCGCGCAGATTTTGGACATGACGGTTGAGCAGGCGCTGGCGTTTTTCGAGGCCGTGCCGACGATTGCACGCAAGCTGCAAACCCTGATGGATGTTGGCTTGTCGTACATCAAGCTGGGCCAGAGTGCGACCACGCTGTCGGGTGGCGAAGCGCAGCGCGTCAAGCTGGCGTTGGAGCTCTCCAAACGCGACACGGGGCGCACGCTCTACGTGTTGGACGAGCCCACCACCGGGCTGCACTTTGCCGACATCGACTTGCTGTTGACGGTCTTGCACCGCTTGCGTGACGCGGGCAACACCGTGGTGGTCATTGAGCACAACCTCGACGTCATCAAGACGGCGGATTGGATTGTGGACATGGGCCCAGAGGGCGGTGCGGGTGGCGGCAGCGTGGTGACGACGGGCACCCCCGAGGCGGTGGCCGCTTGTCCAGAAAGTCACACCGGACGTTATTTGGCTCGCGTGCTGCAAGCCGCGCGGGCCTGAGGCGAGTTGCGCCGACAGACAATGCGCCAAGGTCGATCGACAAGCAAGGGAGCTGGGGCGTGAAACAACTGAAATTGGGGGTGTTGTTTTTGCTGGCGTTGAGCCTGTGCAGCGGCTGTGCGGTGGTGGCGGTGGCCGACGCGGCGGTGACGGTCGTGGCCACAGGGGTGAAAGTTGGGGCCAAAGCCGTGGGCGCGGTGGCCGATGCCGTGATTCCCGATGGTGGCAAGGACTGAGTGCCGCTGTTGCTGATGGGCGGCCAGATGCTTCGTAAAATGCGCACCAGCCATTGAGGGCTGACAAGGACAAAACATGTGTGGAATCGTGGGTGGCGTGGCGTCACAAGATGTGACGCCGGTGTTGGTGCAAGGCCTGCAGCGCTTGGAATACCGTGGCTATGACTCTTGCGGCGTCGCGCTGCATGCGGGTGGTTTGCAGCGCAGCCGCAGCACCGCGCGCGTGTCGGAATTGCAAGCGCATCCACGCCGTTATCGATATGTTCGAGGATGGCGCAGAGGTTGTGACTC